>DATMSO010000022.1:0-15422 GCA_035565335.1 Methylovorus sp. | reverse complement strand
TGGGTAAAGTGGTTTTATTCAGGATTGATTGATTATGTAATAAGGAGAATTAATATGGTCGCTACTAGACAATTGGTCATAAGTACATTGCTTATCGGTGTGCTCACTGCCTGCTCAGGCATGAGTACCAAGCAAAAGAACGCTGCTGTGGGCGCTGGTATAGGCGGCGTGGCAGGTGCGGTGCTGACGGGTGGTAGTGCACTGGGAACAGTTGGCGGTGCTGCCATCGGTGGTGTCATCGGACATGGCGTTGATAGCGCAACAAGCAAGAAGAAATAAGCTGTCGTTTTTTTGTAAGTTCTATCTCATTGACCGACATGAGAATTTTAATGAGATATGAAGCACTGTCGTGAATTGGCGACAATCTGAGCGGCTGATGTAATGCATCAGCCGCTTTTTTATGTCATCTTGTTCGACATGGCAGTGAACTCCGTGCCTGCTATCGGTCTCTTTCTCAGTAAACCTCGCCATGTGATTGGAATGCGATGACGATAGAAGTGAATATAGCGACCAGTTTTTCGCAGATCAGCGCCCCGGAGTGGGATGCCTTGACCGATGGTTCGCCTTTGCTGAGCCATGCGTTTTTCCGGGCGCTGGAAGATACGCTATGTGTAGGGGAAGGCACCGGCTGGCAACCTTATCCGGTAACCGTGCATGAGCAAGGCAAACTGGTCGGCGCCACACCGCTTTATCTCAAGCAGCACTCCTACGGCGAATATGTCTTCGACTGGGCCTGGGCCAATGCCTATGAGCAGAATGGCCTCAGTTACTACCCCAAGCTGCTGGTGGCGATTCCGTTTACGCCGATTAGCGGCCCACGCCTTCTTTCCCAGCGGCAGGAGATACAGCGTCTACTGGCGCGCATCGTGCAGCAGCAGATGGAGCAGAACAATCTGTCTTCCAGCCATATATTGTTCCCGGATCAGGCCTCGGCAGAAGCCTTGCAGGCCGAAGGCTGGATGCAGCGGGATGGCGTGCAGTTCCGCTGGGAAAACGACGGCTTTCACGATTTTGCAGAATTTATTAGCCAGCTGTCGCACGACAAGCGCAAGAAAATCAAACAGGAGCGTAAGAAAATCCTCAGTGCCGGCGTCGTTTGCCGCCGTCTGCAAGGGCCGGACATTCAGCCTGCGGATTGGGATTTTTTCTACCAGTGCTATGTAAACACCTACCATGAGCATCGCTCATCGCCTTACCTGACGCGGGCGTTTTTTGAGCAGATCGGGCAGACCTTGTTTCAGCATCTGTTGCTGGTCATCGCCGAGCTGGATGGCAAACCCATTGCCGCCGCGCTTAATCTGTATGACGACAACACGCTGTACGGACGTTACTGGGGCGCCCTGACCTATATCCCCGGCTTGCATTTCGAGCTTTGCTATTACCAGGCGCAGGAGTTCTGCCTGGAACACAACATCCGCTTTTTTGAAGGTGGTGCCCAGGGCGAGCACAAGCTGGCGCGTGGCTTCATGCCCAGGCCCACATGCTCGTTTCACCGCATTGCCAACCCTGAGTTTGAATCCGCCATTCGCCGCTTTGTGGCCATGGAAGCCAGCAATATGCAGCAATACCAGGATGAACTGGAGGAGCGCGCGCCTTACCGCGCCAATTAGTCGACCAGCTAAATAAAGCGTGCCAACGCGTGAGGCTTGACTTTGTGTACGTTCGTACATTATGGTAACGCGTATGGGAAACGATATTGACTACCTGGGTCGCATCCAGGACTACTACGCCGAGCATAAAACGCTGCCATCCTATTCTGTGATTGCGGACATGCTCGGGTTCAAATCAAAAAACGCCGTGACAGCGCTGGTGGCCCGTTTCAAGCTGCAAGGCTTTCTGGATGCCACTGCTGACAGGCGGCTCAAGCCCGGCAAGCGCTTCTTCGAGCGTATATTGGCCGAAAGCACTGTGCAGGCTGGTTTTCCTTCCGCAGCCAGTGGCGATAGACATGACACCCTCAGCATTGACGATTACCTGATTGAGCGCCCCTCACAAACCGTGTTGATTACCGTCAAGGGCGACTCCATGATTGATGCCGGCATCGTGCCGGATGATGTCGTGATTGTGGAAAAACGCCAGGTGGCGAATGTGGGCGATATCGTGGTGGCAATTGTCGATAATGAATTCACCCTGAAAACCCTGGGCCGAGAAAAAGGCCAGTTTGTATTGCTGCCAGCTAACAAGGCATATCCGGTAATACGCCCGCAGGGCAATCTCGAAATCTTTGGTGTGGTGGTAGGCCAATTCCGTAAATACGATTAATACCATCCGTGGCGGCGTCCATCGTCCGCGCATGGCATGCAATAAAAAGCCTGGTCATTCACGACCAGGCTTTTTTTATGGCAGCTTTCATGAAGGCATTCGGCTGAAGGCCTGACGGGAAGCCATTGGCAGCTATCATGCCAGTCCACAAATTCTGTGGATAAGTACGCGGATGAATACTGGATAGTGTGCTTAAGTGTCTGGCTGTGCATGGGTATCTCAGGATTGCTCGATATGCATGCGTTTGCGTAAATCCTGACCCGCCAAGGCTAGTCGGCGTTGCCTTTAATCGCGTCTAGCGTTGATGTTTTTCGCAGTCGGCCGCAGCAAAACGCGCGATCAGGGCATCCAGAAAAACGCGGGTACGCGCCGGCATCAGCCGTCGGCCGGGGAACACCGCCCATGCCGTGACGCTGGGCAATTGCCAGTCTTCCAGTATCTTCACCAGGCTACCTTGCTTGACGTAAGGCTCGGCAAAGGGCTCGCCCAGCATAGCAATGCCCAGGCCAGCGGTGGCCATGCGCACCAGAATGGCCGGTGAGTTAGCGGATACTTTGCCGATGGGGGTGCCGCTCCATTGGGCTTGGTCGTGGCTTAGTCGCCAGAGCGCAGGCTCGCCGCGCCGGGTGAGCAGGTGTAGCGCATCATGCTCCATCAGCGCTTCGGGCTCATGTGGCGTGCCACGTTTTTGCAGATAAGCGGGCGCGGCATAGAGGCCGGTGCCAAAGGTGGCAATACGCCGCGCCGCCAGCGAGGTGTCGTCAGGCAGATCGCCCATACGAATCGCCACATCAAAGTTTTCGCCAATGAGATCCACACGGCGTGGCGAAATATCCATTTCCAGTGAAATTGCCGGATAACGCATGGCAAACTCGGCCAGCAGCGGCTGCAAAATATCCAGCCCAAAATCGCCCGGCATTGAGAGCCGCAAGCGCCCGCTGGGCTCCACTTGCCGATGCTGAGTCAGCGCCAGTGTCGCCTCCACCTCCGCCGTCACCTGATGCGCATGCGCCAGCACGGCATTGCCAAAATCGGTGACCGTCAGTTTGCGCGTGGTTCTCAGCAACAACCGCTCACCCAGTTGCGCCTCCAGTGCCGCCATGCGCCGCGACAGCGTGGATTTTGGAATATGCAGCCGCTCTGCTGCCCGGCTGAAGCTGCCTTCATCCACCACGCGGGCAAACATCAATAAGTCATTGGCTTCCAGCTTCATGCGATATTTCCATTTATGGAACAATAATATCCATTTTAATGACTTAATCTATTATTTGGAAATATATAAAGTGTCTCCATCGCCATTCAACATTAACTACGGAGAACATCATGAATATTCTGCAAGTGAATTCCAGCGCACGTACTACCGGTTCGCACTCCACCCATCTGGCAGATACGCTAGTGGCCCGTTTGCTTGCCCAGCATAGCGATGCCCGATTGACGGTGCGCGACCTTGGTCGCAATCCACATCCCAATCTGGATGAAACGGCGCTGCAGGCGCTGTTTACGCCAGCCGGTCAGCGTACGGCCGAGCAGGCCGCCCGCGTTGCCCTGGACGATGCCCTGATCAGCGAAATTCAGGCGGCTGATGTCGTGGTGTTGGGTGTGCCCATGTATAACCTGGGCGTGTCGGTGCAACTCAAGAACTGGATTGATGCCATCTCGCGTGCACAAGTTACCTTTCAATATACCGCCAATGGCCCGGAGGGTTTGTTGACTGGTAAAAAGGTATACGTGGTACTGGCACGCGGCGGCATTTATCGCAACACGCCTGCCGATACTCAAACCCCTTACCTGCAAGTGGTGCTGGGTTTCCTGGGCATGCGCGATGTGGAATTCATCCATGCCGAAGGTTTGGCCATGGGCCCTGACGCCGAGAAAGCCGCGCTGGATACCGCCTATCGCCAACTGGAAGAGCTGGTACCTGCCTGAGGTATATTGATTCGTATCACTAGGAGCGCAACCATGAGCACAAAACCTGAAGTTGCATTACAAAATGAAGTCGTCACCCAGCCACGTGAGGTCGAACAGATCGTCATCGGCCAGGCTACCTCCGATGGAGCCGGGGTCAAGCTGACGCGCGTGCTGACGCAGCATTTGCAACGGCGTCTGGATCCTTTCCTGATGCTGGATGCTTTCGGTACCGATCAGCCTGAAGATTACATCGGCGGCTTTCCCGATCACCCGCACCGCGGCTTTGAAACCGTGACCTATATGCTGCAAGGCCGCATGCGTCACCGCGACAGTGCAGGCAACGAGGGGCTGCTGTCCCCCGGTGGCGTGCAATGGATGACCGCGGGTAAAGGTGTGATTCACTCCGAGTTGCCCGAGCAGGAAGAGGGCGCCATGGAAGGCTTTCAGCTTTGGCTCAATCTGCCCGCCAAGGACAAAATGGTGGATCCCGGCTACCGCGATATTCAGTCTGACGAGATTCCGGAATTCACCACGGACAATGGGGTCACGGTGCGCGTGATTGCGGGCGCCAGCCACGGCGTGGATGGTGCTATTAAGCGCGACATCACGGAACCGCTCTATCTGGATGTGCATCTGCCTGCAGATGCGCAATTCAGTCAGGCGATACCAGCGGAGTTCAATGCCCTGGTGTATGTGTATCGCGGTGAAGCGCTGATAGGCGAGCGCCAGGTGCCGCAGCAGCGCATGGCGATACTCAAGACCACCAGTGAAGCCGATGGCGTGGTGATTGAAGCTGCTGAAGCGAGCCGCCTGCTTATCATTGCCGGTCGCCCGCTCAAGGAGCCCATTGCGCAATACGGCCCCTTCGTGATGAACACGCAGGAAGAGATTTTCCAGGCCATCCATGATTATCGCGAAGGGCAGTTCGCCTGAGCGTAAGCACCAGCCGGTGTCAGGCCGGCTGGCTATGCAGTACCTGGTTTTAAAGGTTTTTTTTAAATTTAACTTAAGGGAGTTTTTATCATGCAAGCATTACATCGTCACGGTCCTTTGGTCGGCCGCATTCTCATTGCGCTGATTTTCGTCTTGTCCGGCTTCTCCAAAATCGGCGCCTTTGCTGCCACCTCGGGCTACATCGCCAGCAAAGGCCTGCCAGTGCCAGACCTGGTAACCATCCTCACCATCGTCGTTGAACTGGGCGGCGGCCTGCTGATCATGGTCGGCTACCGCGCGCGTCTTGCGGCAGCGGCCTTGTTCCTGTTCACCCTGGCGGCTGCTTTCCTGTTTCATGATTTCTGGGCAGCAAGCCCAGACATGGCGCAAAACCAGATGATTCATTTCATGAAAAACATCTCCATGGCCGGTGGTCTGCTGTTTGTGCTGGTGCATGGCAGCGGCCCGCACAGTGTCAAAGCTGACTGATTTCTGATCTTTCCGCGCAGCAAAAAAGCCCGCCGATCATGGCGGGCTTTTTTGTTATTGCCAGGCTTACTGCAAGGCCGTGTGCAGTTTGCCCTGCTGGTTCAGCATGCTAATCACGTCAGCGTTATGCATCAGCACATCGTGTTTGCTATCGCAGGTTTTGCTGTTGAGCTCATATGAGACCAGCAGCGTGCAGAACAGGTCGTCGTGGCTGAACGGGTAGTCCTGATAAGGTTTCAAGTCGCTTAACTTGTAATCAAAATGCTGGCCCATCCACACGATGGCGGGCACATGGGTCTGCTCTTTCGGCGCGATCATATAAGGCGCGGCATGCAGGTAGATGCCGTGCTCGCCCAGCGATTCGCCGTGGTCGCTGACATACAGCATGGCGGTGGCGTGGCTTTCGTTGTATTGCTTGAGAAAGTCCACCACATGCGCCAGGAAGTAATCGGTATACAGAATGGCATTGTCGTAGGCATTGTCGAGCTCTTGCTGGGTACACTGGCTGAGCTCGTTGCTTTTGCATACCGGCTTGTAACGCTCAAATTCCGGCGGATAGCGGCGGTAGTATTCCGGGCCGTGATTGCCCATCTGGTGCAGCACGATCAGGATGTCCTGGTTTTTGTGGCTGTTGATGTAGTGATCCAGGCCACCCAACATGCCGATATCGCGGCATTCGGTATCGCAGACTTTATTCAGCGTGGGGCTTTTGAAGTTTTCGTATTTCATGCGTGTTGCCACGCCTTTGGAATCGGAGTTGTTATCGCGCCAGAGTATCTGCACGCCATGCTCAAACAAAACATCCAATGCATTTTCATAATGCATCGCTTTTTCGCGATCAAACTCCTTGCGGCCCAGCGCCGAAAACATACAGGGTACCGACTCGCCAGTGGAGGTACCGCAGGAGCTGACATTGCGCAGGCTGAGCACATCGCGCTTGGCGAGCTCGGGGTTGGTTTCGCGCGGGTAGCCATTCAGTGAAAAGCGGTCTGCCCGCGCCGTTTCGCCCACCACCAGAATAACCAGCTCATGACGCGAAGGCGTGCCTATCATCACCGCATCCGGCGCTGTGGCAGTCAGTTTGGTGATGGCAGAAGACGTGAGCTTTTCACGCGCATAACCAAACAGCGAATAGACCGGGTAAATGGGGTTGGCATAGTTGCGGGTGATTTTATGCTCGCGAATAAACGAGGCGTAATGCGCGGTAAACGGCGCCACCACCAGCACCATGCCGACGATAAGCAGCAAGGTGAGGGAAAGCTTGGATTTCAGCTCCGCCGTGAACCCTTGGCCCCTGGGCCAGTAGCGGATGATCAGCCACGCCGGCAATACGCCCAGCAATAGGGTACGCAGCACCAGGCTCATGCTGATCAGCCCGGCAAACTCCTGCGTATCGGTATGAAACACATTGTCGATCATCACTGTATCGATCACCACGCCGTAAGTGTCCATGTAATACGCAGCTTGCGAAGCCAGCAGCACCAGCAAGGCCAGCAGCCAGCGCGCGCCGCGCGTGTGCGCCACTAACAGCAGAAACAGCGCAGTGGAAAACGTGAAAAACAGGGTGAGCGATAGCAGAAAAGGCAGATTGGAGGGGCTGAGCGGATAAACCTCCAGCAAACGCTTAAACAGGCTGATATTTGCGCTTGCCATGATGAACAGCGCCACCAGCAAGGTTTTACGGTTACAGGTAGAAAACATGGGACTCTTATACGTGTTATCAGGTAATGCCCGATGTGCACGGGCTGGTACCTGATAGATGGCACGATTCATACCAGTCTTCTGGTAAAGAGGACGCGATTTAGCTGAAGGATTGTTGATTAAAAATCAATGGCTTGCAATGCGTGTGGACTGGGTGGCTTAACAACGCGGTCTGCCACCCCGCAAAGAATGCATAAGCAGGATTAACAGCCTGCATATTTTGGTAAAGATAATGCCTGAGCCGAAATGCCCTAACGGAAGCGATGGTTATGCATCATCCATTGCTGTTTTAAGGCATCCTGGGGTTTTTGCAGATTTTCCTGCTGGCGAAAATCCCAGGGCGCGGTCGGGTTTGCATCGGCCCACAGCCCGCGCTTTTCATCACGGGCGGTCTGCTCGGCGGCGGCATAAATCAAGCGGTCGGCCTGGGTCTGCTCACGCGCGTAATGCTTGTAATGCCACGCCATGCCCAGTTTGAGCTGGCGCAGATTGCAATCGTTGCCATCCACCCACACCTTGCCCAGCAGGCGGCCATATTGGTCCGATTCCTGGTTCTCTATCATCGCTTCTTTGCCACGCGCACACTCTGCCAGCGCCTGCTTGGACTTATTGCCGAAGGCCTGGGCTTTTTCCGGGGCATCGATGCCTTGTAGCCGCACCTTGTAGGTGAGCTTGTCGACGGTCTTGATCGTCAGCGTATCGCCATCGGCGATATAGACCACCTTGCCGCTGACATCAGCATGCGCGGTCAACGCCATGCAGCAAAGCCAGGGCAATATAAATCGAGTTAAGCGGGGTAAGTAAAGCATCAGGCGCGACGTCGGATCAAATAAGCATTGTCCGCCAGTGTAAACCCAAGCTCGGGGTAATAGTCCATGGCATCCGGGGCGGATAGTAATATCAGTGATACCTGATCACCGATTTTCTGCCGCGTCAGCCGCACCAGTTCTTCGCCTATGCCCTGGCGTTGATAGCGCGCGTCCACTGCCAGATCAGACAAATAGCAGCAATAACTGAAATCGGTCAGCGCCCGGCTGACGCCGACAAGTGTTTCACCATCCCACGCGGAAAATACCAGGTTGGCATGGCTGAACATCTCTTGTATCCGCGCCAGATCATCATACGGCCGCGTAATCCCCGAAGTCTTGAACACCCGCGCCACATCAGCGGGGTCCAGTGGATGATTTTCGCGGTAGCTGATCATTTATTTTTCTGCTGACTGGCAGGAATGGTCATGGCAATTCTTGCCGCATACATAGTCGCCCTTGGTCTGGGCATCCAGTGTCTTCAGTTTGGCGAGCGAAGCTTCGCGGCAGGCTTGCAGCGAAGTGAATTGGCCTAATGCGATCGGGTCATCCAGCTCCAGTTTGTCTTGGTAGACATAGCTATCGTAGGTGTCGCCGCTGCAGCCAGCCAGCAAGGCCAGCAGCCAGGCTAAGGTCAGAAATCGCAGTGCGTGCATGAATGCCATGATGGGGAGCTTTTAGGGGAAGAAGTACAGGAATTTTAACGGTTAATCCATTAAGCGGCAGGGGAGGCTGACAATTATGGGCGGCATATGCACGGCCCGCCATTCACGTAAAAGTCGTACCTCAAGGGTTGCAATAGGCACAATGCGCCGGGTCGGCTACCACGCGGTCGGGCAGGGGGCGGGTTGCTTTGTGATCGCAGCGCAGGCAAGCCCATATCTCGCTGTGAGCAAGCGCCGTTGGCAAGCGGCAGATGGCGCAGGGCAGGCCGGTCAGCCGTTCGTTGATCCAGAAGCCTGGCGTTGCGCAGGCGGGACATTCGGATTGCAGCCGCTGCAGCAGATCCGCCGTTGCCTCGGCAATACGCTGCATGCGGGTAGGGTTGGCGTGGGCGCGCAGATCGCGCTCCAAAAACACCTGGCCGCTGGTGGATGCGGCCAGACAATCATCAAAGCACGTTCTCAGGCGCTCCCAATCCTGTATCGATTTATGGATGCGGGGATCGTCCTGGTTGTCAGGCCGCAACACCAGATAATGGGCTGGGAAGCCCTCCCGCTCGGCAAAGGCCGCGATGTCAGGCCAGCTGCCGCTGAGAATATGCCCGCGCCTGTCAGCACCCTGGGCGATGCCGGTGATTTCGATGCCCAGTTCATCATCGATCCACGTCACCAGCTCCACATTCCAGGGCAACATGCCGGAAAACGGATCGGCGGCGAAACTTCCCTCGCTGGCAATGCCCAGCGATGCGCCCGCCAGCAGCATGCCTTGACGCGCCTTGCGCCTGGCGGCCTCTTGCTGCGTGCCGGGTCGCGGGGTTTCGCGGGTAAACGTGCCGAGCTGGTCCGTATCAAAGCCGGTGACCAGCTCGATATGGCAGCCCAGCGCCGGTTCCAGCAGCGGGGCGATCACCGCCTGCTTACCGTGCTGAGTCAGCAGGGCAACGCGGCACCCCTCATAGCGCGATCGCCTCGCCATCAGGCTTGCAGCCCGACCTCGGACCAGCTGCCATGGTTATAGCGCGTCAGCTGTGTCGGCCCGAAATGCCACAGATGCAGCCAGTCATGCTCCAGCAGTTGGCGGACAACCGCGTGCTTGGCAATCACCGCTTCAATCGCCGCTGGTGGCGCATCAATCACCACGGTCAGCCGTAGCGGTTCATGTATCCAGCGCTCACCATCGTGCAGCGATTGACGCGAGAGGCCGATGCGCAAATCGCCGCCATTGCCTTCGAACACACCGATGGTGCCGCCGACCACGTTATGCAGCAGCTTGTTGCCGCTACCCAGCCGCTGAGGGTCGCAGGTGGAAGCATGGTATTGCCAGTTGATCCAGTGCGTCACCAGCATGGGGGCGGTCATCAGCAGTTCCAGCACGCTGCCATCCTGATCCTGGCTGGCGTCGTAATCATGCAAAAAGCTGCGGCCATCCAGCGCAATGCCCGCGCTGCGGTGGCGCGGCGCGATGATGAAAGCGGCATTGCCGGCCAGCCCCCACTCGGGGCGGGTCTGGGCGCCATCGTTGGCCCGGCGGCGCAGCTGGCCCAGCAGTGCTTCTTGCGAGGCGAGCGCATCCAGCTGCAAATGCGGCGCACGTTCGCGGCGCACCTGGTCACCCGCCTGGGCAAACACGGCTTGCAGGCGTTGCCAGCTTTCCCGTGCGGCTGCAGGCAGCAAGTCCAGATCAAAGCCCTCGATCTCATCGGTGGTGGTGTTATGCAGGGCGGCAACAAACACCGTGGATGCCTGAATCTCCAACCCCTGTGCCTGCAGGCCTTGGCGTACCTCGGGCTCATTCAGCAACTGCGCCAAGGCGCGGGCATTCACCTCGCCGGTTTGCCCGCAGCACGCGCCGCAATCCAGCCCGGCGGCATGCGCATTATTGGCGGATTGGCTGCCATGCCCGACCAGCAAGACTAGCGGCGCCAGTGCGCGGGTCAGGCCCATGCCTTGCAACACCCGGGCGGCAAGGTCGATCTTGGCTTCCAGCGTTACGCCCATCAACTGCGGGCGGCAGACAGCCTGATCGCGTGTGGAAAGGCCTGCCAGATCATCACGCGGCCTGGCCTGCTGGCCGGGCCACAGCCATTTGCCCACCTTGCCGAGGTAGCCCAGGCCCGCAGCTTCAACGAAGGAAAACGCGGCACCGGGCCAGCGGCTACCGGCCATCCACTGATCAGCCAGCGCAAAGCGATATTGGCGCTGGCGGCCCGAGCGTTGCTGCAAGGCGTTGTCGGCATCGCGCTTGGCGGCGTCTGCACTGATAATGCGATCAGCCACCTCCATGGCGGGCGCGAGCAGGCCGGGCAATTGCGGGCGCCGCGCCTGGGTTGCCAGCGGCGTATATGCCACCGGCAGGCCAAAAAATCCGGCAAAGCCCAGAGTCTGAATGCCGGGCGATGCGGCTTCAAGCGCACGGCGCAGGGGTTCGCTCCGTACGTCGATACAAAACGCCGCTTGGACTTCGAGAGCGTGTGGCGCTTGCGTGGGAGCGGATAGCAGCTTCTGCGCGAGTTCACGCTGATAGCCGATCTCCAGCGCAACCTGCCAGACTTCATCGATCAGCAGGGCCTGCTCGGCAGCCTGCAACACCAGCGGTGCGTGTGCCCATGCGTGTTGCAGGGAGAGGAAGGCCTGGTCATGGTCGGTATCATCCTTGCACTCCAGCAGCAGCGCCCCCCAGGCCAGGCGTATCGCCAGCAGATCGCCCAGATGCGAATCCTCGCCGCCTTCGAGCTTGGCCTGCCAGCCCAGATAGGCGCACCAGGAAGCCCAGCCATTAACGGTAAGCAGCACGGATTCCAGATAATCCGCCCATACTACCTGCGGCAACCCGAGCCGTTCCATTACCCAGCGCTCGGCATCCTGTGCGGTGGCGGGCAGGGCGTCAATGGCGCGACCAATATGAGGCAAGCCCATCAGCAGGCCAATGCCATGGTCATGCTGCAGGGTCTCGCGCCAGAAGGCATACAGGCCCTGGCTACGGTCCGGGTGCCAATCCGCCTGATGCTCGTCAAAATACGCCGCGCAGGTCTGGCTTACCTGGTGCGTGATGGCTTGCCGCCACGATAAACGGGTATAGCGATGCGGGTCGTTGTCCAGCACATCAATCAACAGAGGCAGATGTTGCACCGGCACATCCACATCCAGCGCTTCTACACACGCGCTGATGCTCAGGCCTGCTGCCTGGGCGGCGGGCACTTGCTGCAAGGCCAGCGTGAGGTCCTGTTGGCGGATGCGGCCTTCGCGCCATGCCTGGCGTTGCATCGCACGCGGCGGAAACACTTGAATATTGCCCAGCACCGCCATGCGGGCCGCCACGCGCCTCACCGGCATGCCAATGCGCGACCAGTGCGGGTTAACCGCAATCGAGCGATCCAGCGGCCATGACGGCGCAATCGCCTGGCATGCCTGATGACACGCCAGGGCGATCTGGGTGTGTGGCATATCCTGCATCGCCTCAGCCGGAGCGGCGCTTGATGGGGTAACGGTCGTGTTCATGGAAGTTTCCTGTGGGCTTGCTTGCGACATCATGAACGGTCTCCTGAGGTGATTGTGGTACCTGCTTGCGGCGTCCAGCGCGTGGGCCAGAGCTGCAATGCCAGCCGCGTGTAAGCTTCATCGACATAAAAACCGGCGTAACTCCAGCGGCGCCAGCGGGCCAGCTTCTCCGGCCAGCGTTGCAAGATGGCCTGGCAGAGATAAAGCGCCGTCATGCCTGCGAGCGCGATCAGCCCTAGCAATGTATGCGGCGCATTGTGCAGCGCCAAGGGCAGGGCATGCGCGGCAATCGCGGCCACCGCTAGGCCCAGCACCATCAGCAAGCCCATCAACAGCTGGCCCATGCGGAAAGCACTGCCGGCGGGCAGCCAGAGCAAGGGCGCCCAGGCCAGCCCGAGCACCACACTCCACCACCAGGGCCAGGCGCCATGGCTTAACCAGCCCGTGGCCAGCAGCAGCGTGGCAATGGTCACGAGCGGTGCCCACACCAGGCTGGTGGCGCTGGGTGTGGTGGTGCCATGCAAGGCGTGCAGCCGCGTCTCGCGCACCACGCTGGATGCCGAGAGAAAAGCATGTGCTTTATAAAGGGAATGCCCGAGCAAATGCAGCGCCGCCAGCGTATAAAGGCCCAGCGCGCATTCCATCAGCAAAAACCCCATCTGCGCGACGGTAGACCAGGCCAGGCGCACCTTGATGCTGACGCGGGTGAGCATGACCATACCCGCCAGCACGGCAGTGGCAAGGCCGACGATCAATAACAGCATGCGCGCCGGGGTTGCCTGCTCCAGCAGGGGCGCGAACTGAATTAGCACAAAGCCGCCCAGATTCACCACGCCTGCGTGCAGCAGCGCCGAGACCGGCGTGGGCGCTTCCATCACCTGAATCAGCCAGCCATGCACCGGCAACAAGGCCGTACGCAATATAACGGCGAGCACCAGCGTCACCGCGCTGATCTGCAAGGTCGGGGAAATGCCCTGCTGCAACACATGCTCGCGCAGTGCAGAGAGCGAGCCACTGCCCACCTCCAGCCAGGCCAGCGCAGCGGCGATGATCAACAAAACATCAGCCAGCCGATCCGCAATGCGCTTTTTATGCGCAGCCAACAGGGCAAAGGGGCGGTCGGCATAAAAGCAAAGCAGATATTGCAGCGCCACGCCAACAAAGGCCCAGGCGCCAATCAGCACCAGCCAGTGATCCGCCAGCACTAGGAGATGCACTGCCGCCAGCACTGCGGCAAGGGCGGCGATATAGCGTGGCTGCCCCGCCTCACCCTGCAGATAACGGCTGGAGAAACCACCAATCACCGTGCCCAGCAGTTGCACCAGAGTGGCGGTGACCATGCTCAGGGCCGAAGCCTGCACCACGCCCGGCCACAGCGCGCCCTGGCTGCTGGTAAATACTGCCAGCACCGCCATGGCGAGCGCGGCAAACGAACCCACGCGCAATATCTGCCACAAGCTAGCGGTGGAAAACCGCCCCAGGGTGGCCAGCAGTGCCACCGCCGCCATTAACACCAGCGGCGCCAGGGCACTGATTTTGTATACCAACGGTAAGAAGCTCATTGCATACACCTTAAATTTTGATTGGGCGTATGATGCTTGACAGACTTCATTCTGTTAAATACATTGATTCGAACGATTTAATATCAAAAGTAGAACAATGCGGCTAGATCAACTCAATTTTCATCATCTCTTATACTTCTGGCGGGTAGCCAAGCTCGGACATCTCACCCGCGCCGCGGAAGAACTGCACACCTCGCAATCCGCCGTATCCGCGCAGATACGCCAGCTGGAAGAGCGCTTTGGCGATGATCTCTTCACCCGCAAAGGGCGCCAACTTATCCTCACCGACACCGGGCAACTGGTGCTGGCTTATGCCGATAACATCTTTGGCCTGGGCGAAGAAATGCTGGGCCGCCTGCAAGGCCGCTCTGCCGGCTTAACCCGCCTGCGCGTGGGCAGCGTGGGCACTCTGTCGCGCAACTATCAGGAAAACTGGATACGCCCGCTACTCACCGACCCCGACGTGGTACTCACCCTGGAATCCGGCCTGCTCAATGACCTGGTCACCCGCCTGGTGCAGCACCAGCTCGATGTGGTGTTGAGCAACGAAACCGTGCCCGCCGACCCGGACCGCCCGATGCACTGCCTCTTCCTCGGCAGCCAATCCATCTCCCTCGTCGGCCCCGCCAGCCACTGGGCATCGCAAAGTCTGCGCATTCCGGAAGACTTGGATGGCGTGGACATCGCACTCCCCGGCCCGCGCCACGCCTTGCGCGCGCAGTTTGATGCGCTATGCGCCACCGTAGGCGTAGCCCCGCGCGTACGTGCCGAGGTGGATGACATGGCCATGCTACGCCTGATCGCCCGCGATAGCGGATGGCTGACCTTATTGCCGGAAGTGGTGGTGCAGGATGAATTGCGCACAGGCGCGCTGGTGACGGTCGGGCACTCAGCGGCGTTGCAAGAGCGGTTTTACGCGATTACGACGCCGCATCGGCATCGGATTGAGGCGTTGGAGAAGTTGTTGGCGGGGAGAGGAGAGTATCTATCTCTGGGTTGAGTTTGGGTAGTAGCGATTGTTGAATTGGAATTCTGAAACTTAATTGAATGCCTAGCCCTTTAAGTAGTCATTCTAAAAGGGGTTTAGATGACTGCTATATCCATATTGTGCGCCTGAAGAAAAAAGTCCTCCACACTCACTGGTCCTAGAGCAATTTTCGCACTCTTCAACATATTCATTTTTCCAATCACTAATTGATTTTTTGTAATTAGGCAAGACATCTTGATTTACTAGGCAGAGCTGGTGGTTGTAGATAGAGACATTCATTCCATATCTGGTAAGTAATTGCACTGCTTCGCTTAGGGTGTCTTTATAGTCGTATGGATCAATCCACAGCTGATCGAGGTTGGCGCGTGTAAATCCTGTCATTTCAAGGCCCATTAAAGCTACATGATCCACAAATAAAAGATTCTTTACAATAAACTCGCATAACTGCTTTAATCTGCTAACAGACTGATTGTGAATTACTACTCGAATCTCAACTTTTTGGTTATATTTTTTTAAGTTCAATATTCCAAGAATAGTCTCATCAAAAGCACCTTTTGCTTGAACAATATAGTCATGCCCGGCTGGGGCGTCTGAATATATTGGGATGCCTATC
>DATMSO010000021.1:0-9952 GCA_035565335.1 Methylovorus sp. | reverse complement strand
TGTCTTACGTGTTTTTATAAACAATATTGCTGACCCTTGGGGTTGATTTTCTCTGTTCTAAAAACCATTTCAAACATTTAATAGAGGTTTAGCAATTTCGGTCAGGTTTTCGTCAAACATCCTAGGCATAGTTCGGTCTGTGAAGAACGGAGCCAACATGAATGAACGCAGGGTTGAAGTGTATGCAATGAGATTTCAAAAGGTGCTGGATTACATTGAGCAGAACCTGGATGAATCTTTAAGCATCGATGCCTTATGTGAGGTCGCAGGCTTTTCCAAATTCCACTTCCACCGGCAATTTGGCGATTACATCGGCATTACCGTTGCTCGGTATATTTTGCTGCTTCGTCTGCGACATGCGTCCTATCAGCTCGCGTTCGATCCAAACGTGAAAATTATCGACATCGCCTTGAATGCCGGTTTTGAAACTCCGGAATCGTTTACACGTGCCTTCGGTAATATCTTTGGGCAATCCCCATCGGCATTCAGAAAAAGCCCTGATTGGGAGGCCTGGCATGGGGTGTATCGGTTCCGCTTACCGGAAGGAAATAAAATAATGCAGGTTGAGATTGTGAATGTTGAAACGACGATGATTGCCGTAAAGGAGCATCGCGGCGCCCCTGATAAATTGAATCATTCGGTTGGGGACTTCATTGCATGGCGCAAGCAAACAGGGTTTTCCCCTAAAAACAGTTCCAGGACATTTGGCATTGCGTATGACAACCCTGATACGACGGAGCCCTCAGAATTCCGGTTTGATATTGCCGGGGAAATCAAAATCGAGATCGCTGCCAATGCGCAAGGTGTTGTGATGAAATCTATTCCGGGTGGACGTTGTGCAAGAGTCCGGCATCTGGGATCGCATACGCGCATGGGGGAAAGTATTTACCCCCTGTATCGTGAATGGCTGCCGGACAGTGGGGAGGAGCTGCGTGATTTTCCGCTTTATTTTCATTATATAAATCTGCTGCCCGAGACACCTGAAGCCGATCTGATAACAGACATCTATTTGCCGCTGAAGTAAGGCAGTCCAGAAACAACAAAGGTGCAAGAGATGAGAGTCTCTTGCACCTTCGTCTTTACATCCTTCCGTTTTACATCAGGAAGACTTTTCTGCTGTTTCCGACCATCCCCCACCCAGCGCCCGAATCAAGCCAACCGAAGTCAGCATTCTGAGGCCTGCTGTTTGCACTTCGGCGCGTTGCACCGAGAGGCTGGTGCGTTGCGCGTCGATGACTTCAAAGTAGCTGGCGGAGCCGTTTTTGTAGCGGGTGTTGGCGAGGCGCTCGGCTACGCTGGCGGAGGCGATGGCCTGGCGCTGGTAGTCGATCTGCCTGTCCAGCGTGCGCAGGCCGCTCAGGTTGTTTTCCACTTCCTGAAAGCCGACTAGCACTTGCTGGCGGTAGTTGGCGACTTCGCGTTCGTACACAGCATCCGCGCGGGACAGATTGGCCTTGTTGCGGCCGCCATCGAGGATAGGCAGCGTGAGCGCGGTGCCGACCAGGGGGCCGAGCAGCCAGCTGCGGCTGGACCATTTGAACAAGTCATGCAGTTCGTTCGACTCGTAACCGCCGGTGCCGGTGAGCATCAGCCGTGGGAAGAACGCGGCCTTGGCGGCACCCACACGGGCACTGGCGGCGGCGAGCGCACGTTGTGCCTGGGCGATGTCCGGGCGGCGCTCCAGCAATTGCGACGGCAGGCCGACGGGCACATGCACTACATTCAGTTGCAGCGGTGCTGCCGCCAGTGTGAATTCCGCCGGGGTTTTGCCCAGCAGAATGGCCAGCGCGTGGTCTTGCTGGGCGCGGTTACGCAGCACGGATTCCTGCTCGGCCTGCACGGTGGCGAGTTCGGTTCTGGCCTTGGCCAGGTCCAGCTCGCCGATGTCGCCCAGGTCAAAACGCCGCTGCACCATGCGCAGCTCTTCCTGCCGCAGGTCTATGGTTTTGCGCAGGATGTCCAGCTCCGAATCCAGCGCCCGCAGCGTGAAATACTGCTGGGCAATGTCCGCTTGCAAGGCCAGCAATACCGACCGGTAGGCGGCCTCCTGGCCTTGTGCATCGAGCTGGGCGGCGCGGCTCTGGTCCGATAGCCGACCGATCAGGTCGACCTCATACGAGGCATTTACCTGCGCGCGCCATTCGGTGCTGGCCGGTGTATCCGGATCGCGCTGGCGGGTGGGGCCCACGCCGCCATTCAGCTGAAACTTGCGATCAGCATCCACCACGCCAGCATTGGCGCGGGCTTCTTTCACCCGGGCCAGGGCAATGGTCAGGGTGGGGCTGCTTTCGGTGGCGGCTTCGATCAGGTTATTCAGCTCGGTATCGTTAAATACCGTCCACCACTGACCACGGTCGATATGGTCGGCGGGCTGGCCCGCCTGCCAGGCGCCATCCAGCTGCGCGGCTTCGCGATACTGGCTGGGCAGTTGCAGGCTGACCTGCTCCGGCGGCTTGGCAGTCGAGCATCCGGCCAGCACCAGCGCCGTGGCCAGCAGGCTGAGGTTCAGGCTGTGCTTGTTCATTCTTGTGTTCCTTTCTCAAATGCAGGTGCTGGTTCTATGGCCGGGGTGCTGGTGTGGTGGGCATGGCCGATGTCCTGGCACTTGGTCACCATGGTGCGGATCAGCACATAGAACACGGGGGTGAGGAAGAGCCCGAACAGGGTCACGCCTATCATCCCGGCAAACACGGCTATGCCCATGGCATGGCGCATTTCCGAGCCAGCGCCGGTGGATACCACCAGTGGCACCACGCCTGCAATAAAGGCAATGGAGGTCATGAGGATGGGGCGCAAGCGCAGGCGGGCGGCTTCAATGGCGGCGGCGTAAATCTTGCGGCCTTCCAGCTCCAGTTCGCGGGCAAACTCCACGATCAGAATGGCGTTCTTGCACGCAAGGCCGACCAGCACCACCAGGCTCACCTGGGTAAAGATATTGTTATCGCCATTGGTCAGCCACACACCAAAGATGGCAGACAGCAAGCCCATAGGCACGATCAGCAGCACCGCCAGCGGCAGGGTTAGGCTTTCATACTGGGCAGACAGCACCAGGAACACCAGCAGGATGGACAGCGGCAGAATCACGAACAGCGTGTTGCCGGCAATCTTTTCCTGATAGGTCAGTTCCGTCCACTCAAAGCCGATGCCGCGTGGCAGAGTTTCTGCGGCAATACGCTCCACGGCGGCCTGGGCTTCGCCCGTGCTGTAGCCGGGTGCAGCGCCACCATTCACATCCGCCGCCGGGAAGCCGTTGTAACGCATGGCGCGGTCGGGGCCGTAGCTTTGCGTCATCTTCAGCACCGAGGCCAGAGGCACCATATCGCCCTGCGCATTGCGGGTTTTCAGCAGGCCAATATCTTCGGCATGAGCACGGAATGGCGCATCGGCTTGTACACGCACTTGATAAGTACGGCCAAACTTGTTGAAGTCATTCACATACAGCGAGCCCAGGTAGATCTGCAGGGTGTCGAACACTTCCGGAATCGACACACCCAACTGCTGCGCATGCGTGCGGTCCACATCGGCATACAGTTGTGGCACATTGATCTGGAAGCTGGAGAACATGCCGGCCAGCTCAGGTGCCTTGCGAGCTTTTTCCATAAAGGCTTGCAAGGCATCGTTGAGCGCCACATTACCCAGCGCACCACGGTCCTGAATCTGGAACTTGAAGCCCCCTATGGTGCCAAGGCCTTGCACCGGTGGTGGCGGGAACACAGCAATAAACGCGCCCTGAATGCTGGCATATTGCTGGTTCAGCTGCTGGGCAATGGCAAAGCCGGATTGGTCCGCGCCCTTGCGTTCGTCAAACGGTTTCAGTGTGGCAAATACAATGCCGGAGTTGGGGCTGTTGGTGAAACCATTGATCGACAAGCCGGGGAAGGCCACGGCCGATTCCACGCCGGGATGCTTGAGCGCGATCTCGCTCATCTGGCGGATAACATCTTCTGTGCGATCCAGCGAAGCGGCATCGGGCAATTGGGCAAAGCTCACCAGATATTGCTTGTCCTGTGCCGGGATAAAGCCGGTGGGCACTAGGTGTATCAGCAGCATGGTGGAGCCTATCAGCGCGGCATACAGCACCAGCATGACGCTCTTGTGGCGCAGTACGCCGGTGACGCCATTGCCGTATTTTTCCGAGCCACGATGAAACACGCGATTGAATCGCACAAAGAACCAGCCGAACAGGCGGTCAATCGTGCGCTGGAAGGCGTCTTTCTTTTCGTCATGGCGCTTCAGCAACAGCGAAGCCAGCGCGGGCGACAGCGTCAGTGAGTTGAAGGCCGAAATCACGGTAGAGATGGCGATGGTCAGCGCAAACTGCTTGAAGAACTGGCCGGTCAAACCGCTGACGAACGCCAAGGGCACAAACACTGCCGACAAGGTCAGCGCGATGGCGACAATCGGGCCGGATACTTCGCGCATGGCACGATACGTGGCTTCCTTGGCCGAGAGGCCGCGCTCGATATTGCGCTCCACGTTTTCTACCACCACGATGGCATCATCCACCACGATACCAATCGCCAGCACCAGGCCGAACAGGCTGAGCGTATTGATGGAAAAGCCCAGACCCATCATCACGGCAAAGGTACCAATCACCGACACCGGCACCGCCAGCAGCGGGATGATGGAAGCGCGCCAGGTTTGCAGGAAGATAATCACGACCAGCACCACCAGGCCCACGGCAATCAGCAGGGTTTCCGTCACGGCATGGATGGAGGCACGGACGAACTGCGTCGGGTCATACACGATGTGGTATTCCAGACCTTCGGGCATGTCCTGTTGCAACTCGGCCATGGTCTTGCGCACGTTTTCCGAAATCTGCAGGGCATTGGAACCCGGCGCCTGGAAGATAGGAATGGCGACGGCGGATTTGTTATCCAGCAGCGAGCGCAACGCATATTCGCTGGCACCCAGCTCGACACGGGCGACATCGCTCAGGCGTGTCACCACGCCATCGGGCGAGGTGCGGATGACGATATTCTCAAACTCTTCTTCGGTATTGAGACGGCCGCGGGCATTCACCGAAATCTGGTAATCGGTGCCGGGCAGAGATGGCGACGCGCCGATGACACCGGCAGCCACGTCCACGTTCTGTTGACGAATAGCAGTGACCACATCATTGGCGGTGAGCTTGCGCTCGGCTACCTTGCGCGGATCCAGCCAGATGCGCATGGAGTAATCGCCAGCGCCAAACAGTTGCACCTGGCCCACGCCTTCAATCCGCGCCAACCGGTCTTTCACATTCAGCAGGGCGTAGTTGCGCAGGTAGGTCATGTCGTAGCGGCCATTGGGCGACAGCAAATGCACTACCATGGTGAGGTCAGGCGAGCTTTTGACTGTGGTCACACCTAGCCGCTGCACTTCTTCCGGCAAGCGCGGCAAGGCCTGATTCACGCGGTTTTGTACTAGTTGCTGAGCGAGATCGGGCGAGGTGCCGAGCTTGAAGGTGATGGTCAGCGTCATCAGGCCATCGGAGGTGGCTTGCGAGGCCATGTATAGCATGCCCTCGACGCCGTTGATCTGCTCCTCAATCGGCGCTGCCACGGTTTCCGCAATGGTCTGCGGGTTGGCGCCGGGAAACTGCGCCTTGACGATGACGGATGGCGGCACGACTTCGGGGTATTCCGAAATCGGCAGGTTGAACATGGAGATCAAGCCGCCGATAAAAATAAGAACGGACAGCACGCCGGCAAAGATCGGCCTGTCCACGAAAAATCTGGATATATTCACGTTACATTCTCCCTGTGCTGGTCAGTCGCGCTGGCTCAGATGCGGATTTTCTTGGCAGCGGTGCTGGTGGGCGCCGGTGCGAGGCTGGCGGACTTCGCCGTGGGGGCTGCGGGCGACTCGGCCACCGGTGTGGGGGCGACGACATCGTTAGGCCGTACACGCTGCAAGCCATTGACGATGATGTGTTCACCGGCACTCAAGCCTTCGCGCACGATGCGCATGCCTTCCACCATGGGGCCGATCTTGATCGGGCGATAGAGCGCCTTGTTGTCGGCATCCACCACCATGACAAATTTCTTGTCCTGATCGGTGCCTATCGCCTTGTCATCAATCAGCAGCGCGGGCTTCTCGCCACCACCGCCGGTGCGCACCCGGGCATACATGCCGGGCGTGAGGGCGCCATCCTGGTTGTCCAGCACGGCACGCACGCGGATGGTGCCGGAAGCGGTATCCAGGCGGTTATCAAAGGCGCGAATCTGGCCCTGATGCGGGTAGCCGGTTTCGCTGGCGAGGCCAATTGCGACAGGAATGCGCTCGCTATGGGCGTTGTTGCCAGCGCCATGCGCCAGATAGCGGCCATAGGTTTGTTCGTCCACTTCAAAATTCACATACATGGGCGATACCGATACCAGCGTGGTCAGCGCTGTGGCGTTGGCCGGGCCTACCAGATTGCCGACAGTGATTTCGGCATGCGATACACGACCACTCACCGGGGCGGTGATGGCGGTGTATTGCAGATTGAGGCGGGCGGTCATGACAGCCGCTTCGGCCGCTTTCAGACGTGCATCGGCCACCAGATAAGTATTGTTGCGCTCATCCAGTTCGCGCTGGGCGACCGCGCGATCTTCGATCAGGCGGCGTGTGCGCTCCTGCTCGGTGCGTGCCAGTTCCAGCGCCGCTTCGGCACTGGCTTTTTCGGCTTCGGTACGAGCGAGCTCAGCCTGGAATGGGCGTGGATCGATGGTGAACAGCAGGTCACCCTTTTTCACCAGTTGCCCATCGCGGAAATGAATCACATCAATGGTGCCGCTGACGCGCGGACGTATTTCTACATATTCCACGGCTTCGACGCGGCCGGAGAACTCATCCCATTCGATGACGGATTTTTCAATGACCGTGGCGACGGTGACCGGCGCCGGGGCAGCGGCCGTGGCGGCAGGGCGTGCGGCCTGGCTGGTATGCGAAAGCACGCCGGCGGTGCCGATGAGTGCCAGGCCGAGGGCCAGCCATATCAATTTGCGGTTAAAGCGGGGGGATGCTGCATTCATGTGTAACTCCCTTTTTTTGAAAATATTGGATGCTTGAATAATGCGTGGCGCAGTGCGTGAAGCCGCGTTCAGGCCAGCTCGGTAATAAATTGACTGAACAGTTGCGTGACTTCGTGAAAACCTTCGCAACGCGGACTCGCCAGGCTGTCTTTATCCTTGTTGCACGACAAACGGCGCACCTTGACCGAAACGCCGGCGGCAATCAGGCGCGAGGCATACAGCTCCGCTTCATCGCGCAGCGGGTCGTTATCCGCAGTGAGAATCAGCGCGGGCGCCAGCTCAGCCAGCCGCTTGGAATGCAAGGGGGCGGCATAGGGGTGCAGGGCGTCGCTCGCCACCGGCAGGTAGTCTGCCCAGGCCTTGCGGCAGGGGCAGTCTTCAGCGGCACGCATCGATAGCGTGGATTGACCAGGGTCCAGCATGGCGTTGATCAGCACTTGCCCTTTGAGCCTGCTGCCGCGGCCCAGTCCACGGTCACGCGCCATCATGGCGACTACCGCGGCGAGGTTGCCGCCGGCTTGGTCGCCGGCGACAAACAGTTGCTTGGGGTCAGCGCCTAGTTTTTTTGCTTGTTTATGGAGCCATTGCGTGGCTTCAAACGCTACTTCTACCGTGTCAGGAAAATGCAATTGCGGAGCCAGCGGATAATCCACACACGCCACCACAAAGTCATGGGCGAGCATGCGTGCCAGCCCGGAAGCGTCTTCCACTGTGCCGCAATTGAACAAGCCGCCATGAAAGTACACGATCACCGGTTTGGCCTGCGCAGGTTTGCCCTGGCCAAAGACCTGGATGCCGACCAGACGGTCGGTATGCGCCGAAATGAAGCTGGTGCTCCATGGCTGGCTGGGTTGATGATCGGGTGCGGGTTTCATGTAATAGCGGTTCCTGAAATTAACAATTGGCTGCCTATGGGCTTAACGCAGGCCGCCGGAGATGAACATCGGCTCACCGGTGATCCATGCAGCATCATCGGATGCCAGGAACAGCGCAGCCGGGGCAATATCCTGTACCTGCCCAATACGGCCCAGCGGTGTCTGGCTTTCGATGTGGCTGCGGAATTCGCCTTCGGCAAAGCCGACGCTATGCAGGCCTTCGGTTTCGACCATGCCTGGGTTGATGGCATTAACGCGAATCTTGCGGGGGCCCAATTCCTTGGAAAGCGAACGTGTCACCGCATCCACGGCGCCTTTGGTGGCGCTGTAGACCGTGCCTTGTGCCGGGGCAAAGGTGCTGGAGACTACGGAGCTGATGTTGATGATGCTGCCGCCCGCTTCGCTGAAGTGCTTCACCGCTTCCTGCGTGGTCAGGATAAGGCCCAGCACGTTCAAGTTGAACTGCTTGTGGAAATGCTCTTCGGTGATGGCTTCGAGCGGGGAGAATTCGTAAACGCCTGCGTTGTTGACCAGAATATCTACCTTACCGAAGGCCTTAACGGTTTCCGCAAACAGGCGTTGGATGTCGGCCTGCTTGGCGACATCGGCCTGCACGGCAATGGCTTTGCCACCTGCAGCGGTGATGTCCGCCACCACTTGGTCGGCCCCGGTTTTGCTAGAGGAGTAGTTCACCACTACCGCAGCACCCTCTGCCGCATAAAGCTTGGCAATGCCTGCGCCTATGCCTTTGGATGCACCTGTAATCACTGCCACTTTGTTGATCAGTTTGTTCGCCATGATGAAGCTCCTTAAAGTTTAAAAATGAAGTCTGCAAAAGTTGTTAGTCGCACTTTATAGTGAGCATAAATCAAGATAAATAGGCTAAAATAAGAATCACTGTGCAATAAAACAGGACAATAAGGAGATATTCACATGGCCATGGACAGGTTTGAAGCGATGCAAGCCTTTACCCGCGTGGTAGAGCTGGCGAGTTTTACCAAGGCGGCCTTGTCGCTGAATCTCCCCAAAACCACCATTTCTGCGCAGGTGCAGGCGCTGGAAAACCGATTGGGCGTGAAATTGCTGAACCGCACGACGCGGCATGTGAGTGTGACGACGGACGGCGCGGCTTATTACGAACGCGCGGTGACGCTTTTGAATGAACTTGAAGAAACCGAGGCCGCCCTGCGCCAGGCCACATCGCGTCCCAGCGGACGCTTGCGTGTGGATGTGCCGGGCTCCATCGGGCGCCGTATTTTAATTCCGGCCCTGTCGGATTTCACGGAAAAATACCCCGACATCATCCTCGAAATGGGCTGCAATGACCGCCCGGTCGATCTGCTTGAAGAAGGCGTGGATTGCGTGATACGCGGAGGTGATCCGCTTGATCAGTCGCTGGTAGCAAGGCGGGTGGCATCATTGCGCTTCGTCACCTGCGCAACGCCCGGATATCTGCGCAAACATGGTATTCCCATGCAGCCCAGCGATCTGGAGCGGCATACCGGCATCCACTATTTTTCATCCAAGACCGGTAAGGTGTTCGAGTTTGATTTCGAGGATGAAGGCCGTCGTTACGAAGTATCCAGCCACCGCAAAATGCTGTTCAACGATGGCGATGCATGCCTGGCAGCATGTTTAGCGGGCCTCGGCGTTTTTCAGGCGGCCACGTTCATGGTGCAGGAGCATATTGCCAGCGGCGAGTTGCAAGTCGTGCTGGGTACGCATTTATCGGAAAGCCTGCCCCTGTATGTGCTCTATCCGCAAAATCGCCATCTCTCATCCAAAGTGCGCGCGTTTATCGACTGGACTGCTGCGTTATTTGAAAGCAGTGATCTGGTGCAAACCCGCACTACCCTGCGGGGCGGTTCTTCCAGCTAAAGCCGAATGCAGCTAACCCCTCCATTAAACCTTGCATGTTGTGCTTGGCAAATAGCCCGTCCTTGTGTAATATGCGGGCCTTCGTGAGGAAACGGGTGCTTAGCTCAGTTGGTAGAGCGTCGCCCTTACAAGGCGAATGTCGGCGGTTCGACCCCGTCAGCACCCACCAAATCCTTAACGAATGGAGTGGTAGTTCAGTTG
>DATMSO010000020.1:0-35170 GCA_035565335.1 Methylovorus sp. | reverse complement strand
CGTGGTGGATTACAACATCGTGCCTCGCGTCAAGCAGGATGGCTCCGACGTCGAGATCAGCGGCGTCAAGATGGGCATCAATCCCTTCGATGAAATCGCAGTGGAAGAAGCGCTGCGCCTCAAGGAAAAAGGCATCGCCACAGAAATCGTGGCCGTGTCCATCGGCGCTGAAAACAGCAAGGATACCTTGCGTCACGCGCTGGCCATGGGCGTTGATCGTGCCGTGCTGGTGCAAGCCGACGGCAAGCTGCAGCCTCTGGGCGTTGCCAAGCTGCTGAAAGCCGTCGCAGGCCGCGAGCAGCCTGACCTGATCCTGCTGGGCAAGCAGGCGATTGATGATGATGCCGGCCAGGCCGGCCAGATGCTGGCTGCGCTGCTGGGTGTGGGCCAAGGCCTGTTTGCTTCTGAAATCAAGGTGAATGGCAACGAGATCGAAGTGAACCGCGAAGTAGATGGCGGCACCGAAACCGTGGCCTTACAACTGCCCGCGATTGTGACCGCTGACCTGCGCCTCAATGAGCCGCGCTTTATCAAGCTGCCCAACATGATGATGGCCAAGAAAAAGCCGATTGATGTGATCGCCGCCACCGAGCTGGGCGTGAACTTTGCCTCGCACCTCAGCCTGCTGAATGTTGCCGAGCCTGCTCCGCGCAAGCCGGGTGTGATGGTCAACAGCGTGGCGGAACTGGTCGAAAAACTGCGTATTGAAAAGGTATTGGCATGAGCGTACTGATTTTGGCCGAACACGACGGCCAGCATATTAAGCAATCCACCCGTCAGGCCGTGACGGCCGCAGCGGCGTGGCAACAACCCATTCATCTGCTGCTGGTAGGCGCCGATGTGTCCGCGCTGGCGAGCCAGGCTGCCGGCATCGCCGGTGTCGCTCGGGTGATCAAGGTAGAAGCCCCGCATCTCGCGCATTTGTTGGCTGAAGATGTCGCCGCTGCGCTGCAACAGGTAGCGGGTGAGTATCAGGTGATCGTGGCTGCCCATAGCACGCTGGGCAAAGGCGTGCTGCCGCGCGTAGCTGCCTTGCTGGATGTGGGCATGGTGTCCGACGTTGTGGAGATTCAGGCACCGGCGACCTATGTGCGCCCGATATACGCAGGCAATATTCTGGCCACCGTGCAAAGCAGCGATGCCGTGCAAGTGGTGACCGTGCGTGCTACTTCGTTTGAAGCCGCGGCGGATGGTGGCAATGCCGAGATTACCAGTGCTGCGGCACCGGCAGCCTTTGGTAAAGTGCGCTGGGTGAGCGAACAACGCAACCTGTCTGACCGTCCTGAGCTGGCAACAGCCAATGTGGTGATTTCCGGTGGCCGCAGCCTGGGCGAGCAATTCAATGCCTTGCTGGAGCCTGTGGCTCACAAGCTGAATGCGGCCATTGGCGCGACCCGCGCCTGCGTGGATGCCGGCTTTGCCCCCAACGACCTTCAGGTTGGCCAGACTGGCACCGTGGTGGCCCCCGAGCTGTATATTGCGGTCGGTATTTCCGGCGCCATGCAGCATCTGGCCGGTATCAAGGATAGCAAGGTGATCGTGGCCATCAACCACGATGCTGATGCCCCGATTTTCAAGCATGCGGATTACGGCCTGGTGGCCGACCTGTTCAAGGCCCTGCCTGAACTGAATGCCGCCCTCGGCTGATCGTTACTCACTTAATTATTTGAAAGATAAAGAACTATGAGCGCGTTTAATACCGAAAAAGTGTTGTCGGTAAAGCATTGGAATGACAGTCTGTTTTCGTTCACCACCACCCGCGACGCCGGCCTGCGCTTTGAAAATGGCCAGTTCGTCATGATCGGTCTGCAAGTGGATGGCAAGCCGCTGATGCGTGCCTACAGTATTGCCAGCGCCAACTATGCAGAAGACCTCGAATTCTTCAGCATCAAGGTGCCGAATGGTCCGCTGACCTCCCGCCTGCAGCACCTTAAAGTGGGTGACGATATTCTGGTGGGCCGCAAGCCTACCGGCACGCTGCTGCTGTCCGACCTCAAGCCCGGCAAGAATCTGTACCTGCTGTCTACCGGTACTGGCCTGGCCCCGTTCATTTGCCTGATCCAGGATCCGGAAATTTACGAAAAGTTTGAGAAAGTGATCCTGGTGCACGGTGTGCGCCGCGTGAATGACCTGGCTTACGAAGACTTCATCACCAAAGAGCTGCCTGAGAACGAATACTTCGGCGAACAGGTGAAAAACCAGCTGATCTACTACCCCACAGTGACGCGTGAGCCCTTCCGCAACGAAGGCCGCCTGACCGACCTGATGGAAAACGGCAAGCTGTTTGCCGACATCGGCCTGCCACCGCTGAACCCTGAAACCGACCGCGCCATGTTGTGCGGCAGCCCACAAATGCTGGAAGACACCTGCCGCATTCTGGACGCCGCCGGTCTGCAGGTTTCCAAGCGCATTGGCGACCTCGGGGACTACGTGATCGAGCGTGCGTTTGCCGAGAAGTAAACCGCAAATAAGCGCTTATCCCTGCCGCCTGATATCTCAGGCAGCAGCTGCAAAATAAAAAACAGGCCGATCAGGCCTGTTTTTTATGGGCGGCGGCAATGCATGCCGTACTTAAAGATAATGCCCCAGCTTGGTCCGCTTGGTTTGCAGGTAGTCTGCGTTGTTCTGGTTGGGCGTGATCAGCAGGGGTATGCGGCGGCTGACGGAGATGCCGGCAGCCTGCAGGCGGGTGACTTTTTCCGGATTGTTGGTCAAAAGCTGGATGCGTTGCAGCCCGAGGTCGCGCAGCATGGCGGCAGCCACATCGTAACTGCGCGCATCAATCGGCAGGCCTTGTTCCAGATTGGCCTGCACGGTATCGCGCCCCTGGTCTTGCAGGGCATAGGCCTTGATCTTGTGGGCGAGACCGATGCCGCGACCTTCATGCCCGCGCAGGTAGAGGATCACGCCGCAGCCTGCTTTGGCGATGGTTTCTTGCGATTTTGCGAGTTGTTCGCCGCAATCGCAGCGGCGGGAGCCTAATACATCGCCGGTTAGGCATTCGGAATGCAGGCGCACCAGCACCTCTTCCTGGCCGGGTTTCAGCTCGCCCGCGACAAGTGCCACCTGGTCTTGCAGGCCTTGCGGGTCATTTTCTGACCGGTAGATATGGAGGGTGAAATCCCCATGCGAGGTAGGCATGCGGGAGGTGGCGATTTTCTTGACGGTTTGCATAATTCAGAACAGATGGGGGCTCAGCGGCTGGATTCAAGCTTGGCGAGCGAGCGACCGACGGCAACGTACGAGCCCAGCCAGCCGAGGGCGACCGGGATGAGGACGATGGCCAGGCAGACAAATGGCTCGGGCATGCCGAGGTGGAAATCACTGGCGTAAAGGGCGGCGATGTCGGCAATCGAATAATTGAACAATGCAATAACGCCTGCCAGCAACAGCAAGGCGGCGATGCCGCCACCGAGGCCATAGACAATCCCGGCATACAGGAAAGGGCGACGAATAAACCGGTTGGTGGCACCGATCAGCTTGCTGACTTCGATTTCCTCGCGTTGTGTCACCACTTGCAGGCGTATGGTGTTGCCGATGATGGCGAGTAGGGCAAAACCGAGCAGGCCGACCAATACCAGCAGGGCTTTCTTGCTCAGCTCCAGTATCGCGTAGAGACGCTTGATCCAGGTGGCGTCCATTTGCGCCAGTTCCACCCCGGCTTGCTGCTGTATGCGTGACTGCAGCACTTCGATGGCAACCGGGTCGTGGTTGCGCGGGGTCACCTGGAAGGCATCGGGCAGTGGATTTTTATCCAGGTTGATGGCACCGGCCGTTTGCTGCTGCAGTTGTTTCCAGGCGTCTTCCTTGCTGATGAAGGTGACATGGGCGATGTCTTTTTGCTGAATAAGCCATTGTTGCAGGCGCGTGGTGCTGCCCGGCTCGGCACCCAGTTTCATGAAGACGCTGATTTGGGGCTCGGTGCTGATATTGCCGGTCAGGTGATTCAGGTTGTCGACAATCACAAACAGAATGGCAGGCAGGCAGACTGTGACGCCCATGACGCACCACATCACCAGCGTGGCGAGCAGACGCTGCCGCATGCGGCCAAAGACCAGGCCCAGAGCCTGGGTATGCTGATTGATCCAATGTTTCATGCTGTCAGTGTTCCTTGCTCCAGGCGCAGCACGCGTGCACCCGAGTTGGCAATTTCATGCTGGTCGTGGGTCGCCACGATCACGGTGACACCCACCTGCTGAAACGCATAGAAAATCGCCATGATTTCTTCGGCATAGCCTTCATCCAGATTGCCGGTCGGTTCATCGGCAATCAGGATGGACGGACGACTAACCACGGCGCGGGCTATCGCCAGGCGCTGCTGCTCGCCGCCCGAGAGCGTAATCGGCATGGCTTTTTCCTTACCCAGCAGGCCGACTTTATCCAGCGCGGCGCGGATGCGCTTGCCGGCTTCCTGTCCGGTGATGCCATTAATGTAGAGCGGCAAGGCGACATTCTCAAAGCAGTTGCGGTCATACAGCAGCTTGTGATCCTGAAACACCAGGCCAAACTTGCGCCGCAAAAAAGGCAGGGCGGCGGCACGCAGCTTGCTGACATTCTGGTTGCCGATCAGCACCGTGCCCGAGGTGGGGCGCTCGGTGGCGGCAATCAGTTTCAGTAGCGTGCTTTTACCGGCACCTGAGGCGCCGGCGACAAACACCAGTTCGCCTGGCTCTATGCTGAAACTGACATTCCGCAGGATTTGTTCACTGCCGGGGTAGCGTTTGCTCACCTGGTCAAATTTAATCATCTTGGCTCCTGCGCGGCTGGTATGAAAGACTCATCATGAAAACAGCGCATCTACAAACTCTTCTGCCTTGAACGGCCGCAAGTCGGCGATAGTTTCGCCAACGCCAATATATCGGATAGGAATCGGGCGCGCCTGGGCAATGGCAGCAATCACGCCGCCCTTGGCGGTGCCATCGAGCTTGCTCAGCACCAGGCCGGTAACGCCCAGCGCATCATCAAAGGCCTTGACCTGGCTGATGGCGTTCTGGCCGGTGTTGGCGTCCAGCACCAGCAGGATTTCATGCGGTGCGCCCGGCAAGGCCTTGCCGATGACGCGCTGCACCTTGCGGATTTCTTCCATCAGGTTGAGCTGGGTGGGCAGGCGTCCTGCGGTATCGGCCAGCACGATATCGATATTGCGGGCCTTGGCCGAGTTCACGGCATCGAAGATGACCGCAGCGGGATCGCCGCTTTCCTGCGCGACCACATGTACATTGTTGCGATCGCCCCAGGCCTGCAATTGCTCGCGGGCGGCGGCACGGAAGGTATCGCCAGCCGCGATCAGCACGGATTTGCCCTGCGCCTGGAATAGATTGGCCAGCTTGCCTATGCTGGTAGTCTTGCCCGCGCCATTGACGCCGGCCAGCATGATGACAAAGGGCTGGTGTGCAGTGGTTTCCAGCGGTTTTTCCAGCGGGGCGAGCAACTCCAGCAAGGCATCTTTCAGTGCTTGTTTCAGTTGTGTGGTATCGCTGAGGCTCTGGCGTTTCACGCGCTGGCGAATCTGTTCCAGCAAGGCTTGCGTGGCGGCCACACCCACATCGGACGTCAGCAGGATGGTCTCCAGCTCTTCGTAAACGTCTTCATCAATCTTGCCACCACCAAACAGGCTGGCCAGCTGATTGCCGAGCTGGCTGCGGGTTTTCGCCAATCCTTTTTTCAGGCGCTCGGTCCAGCTCAGCTTGTTTTCAGCGGCGGCTTCCGTTGTTTCAGGAGCGGTCGGGATATCAGGCGCAGGGGCGCTGGCTGGCGCTTCTGGCGTGGGAGGGGGTGTCTTGTCTTTTTTGAAAAAATCGAACATACGCTTCAACTAGAATTTCGCTTTATTTTAGTCGTAATCGGCCGCCCATGCACGAATCTATTCACGTGATGCCGGGGCGAAACTAAGTCCCGGGGCATGGGTCAGACGCCTGTACGTCGCATGGCGCAGGGTGACTGCCATTTAAAGTTGGTCGGGTCGCCGGGTGCCTTGGCTATAATGATGTGTAAGGGCAACCAGGCAGTGCCGCGCGAGGGAATCATGCATGGCATGTATCTCAAGGTGAACAGGCTGCCCTAATCAAAGGAGAACAATAAGGTGTTGAGTCGCAAATTAGTCAGGATCGTCATGCTGCTGGGCCTGTTGCCCAGTGTCGCTTTACCCGGTGTTGCCGCCGCAGAAACCCAGGAGTTCAAGTTAAGCAATGGCCTGCGCCTGATCGTGCAGGAGGATCATCGTTCGCCGGTGGTGGTGTCGCAGGTGTGGTACCGCGCTGGCAGTATTGATGAGGTGAATGGCAAGACCGGCGTTGCCCACTTGCTGGAACACATGATGTTCAAGGGCACCAAAAACGTGAAGCCAGGCCAGTTCTCCCGTCTGGTCGCCGCGGCAGGCGGTCGTGAAAATGCCTTCACTAGCCGCGATTACACGGCCTATTACCAGCAGCTGGAAAAATCCAAGCTGCCTTTGTCTTTCAAGCTGGAGGCTGACCGCATGGCCAATCTGCAGCTGACCAAGGAAGAGTTCTCCAAGGAAATCAAGGTGGTAATGGAAGAGCGCCGCTGGCGTACCGAAGATAAGCCGCAATCCACTGTGGCCGAGCAGTATCAGGCAGTGGTATTCCAGGCGCACCCCTATGCCCGCCCGGTGGTGGGCTGGATGAATGACCTGGAAAACATGACCGTGGAAGATGCGCGCGAGTGGTACAACAACTGGTATGCCCCCAATAATGCCACCGTAGTGGTGGTGGGCGATGTGAAGGCGCAGGAAGTCTACAAACTCGCCCAGCAGTATTTTGGCCCCTTGAAAGCGCGCAAGCTGCCGGTGCGCAAGCCCCAGCTTGAGCCCGCGCAAAAAGGCGAGCGCCGCCTGATCGTCAAGGCACCGGCCCGCTTGCCTTATGTGCTGATGGGCTACCATGTGCCGGCTCTGCGCGATCCGGTCAATGACTGGGAACCGTATGCCCTGGAAATCCTGGCCGGCGTGCTGGATGGCAATGCCTCGGCACGCCTGACGCAAAACCTGGTGCGCAATCAGCAGATTGCCGTGGATGTAGGCGCCGGTTATGACCTCACCCAGCGTGGCGCGACGAGCCTGTTTGAGCTGGATGGCTCGCCGAGCGAAGGCAAGACAGCGGCGGACATTGAGGCTGCCCTGTTACAGCAGATCGAAGAGATCAAGCAGTCCGGCGTTACCGAGGATGAGCTAAACCGCGTCAAAGCGCAGGTGATTGCAGCGGATGTCTATCAGCGTGATTCCATGTTCAATCAGGCCATGCAGATCGGTCAGCTTGAGACTATTGGTTTCTCCTGGCGCTTTCTCAAGGATTACCCCGAGAAGCTGAAACAGGTAACGCCGCAGCAGGTGCAGGAAGTGGCGCGCAAATACCTGACGCGTGACAACCTGACCGTGGCGACGCTGGATCCGCAGCCGATTGATCCCAATGCCAAGCCCAAGGGCCGGCCCAGCGATCATTAATCATAGCGACCGGGCAGCGGCCGATACCGCGCCCAGACACTGAACTTACGGAATTCAAAGGTAACCCCATGTTGATCAAAAAACTTTACGCAAAATGCCTGACAGGCATGGCCGCGGTGCTGTTGAGCATATCAGCCCAGGCGGCGGTGAATATCCAGCAATGGAAGACCGCCAGTGGTGCTGACGTTTACTTTGTGGAAAACCATGATTTGCCCATCATCGACCTCAGCGTCAACTTTGCGGCCGGCAGCGCACGCGATGTCCCCGCAAAATCCGGCCTCGCCGGCATGACGCGCTACCTGATGACCCTGGGTGCCGCCGGCATGAGTGATGAAGAAATCTCGCGCAAGATGGCCGATGTCGGCGCCGTCATGGGCGGCGAGCTGGATGCTGACCGTGCTGCTTTCAAGCTGCGCACCCTGAGCCAGGCGCGCGAGCGTGAGCAGGCATTGGATATTTTTGGCAAGGTGCTGCAACAGCCGGACTTCCCGCAGGCAACGCTGGAGCGTGAAAAAGCCCGTGCCATTGCCGGTTTGCAGGAAGCGGCCACTCAGCCCGAAAGCATCGCCAACAAGGCCTTCATGAAAGCCTTGTACGGCAATCACCCGTATGCGCTGGATGACGGCGGCGAACCGGAGACTGTAGGCGCGCTGAAGCGCGACGACCTGCAGGCGTTTTATCAGCAGCACTATGGCGCCAAAGGCGCGGTGATTGCCATGATAGGCGACATGACCCGCGACGAAGCCAGCCAGATTGCCGAACGCCTGACGGCCAAGCTGCCTGCGGTGGAAGCCCAGCCAGCCTTGCCTGCGGTGACATTCCCGCAACGTGCGGTGGACGAGCGCATCCAGCATCCGGCTACGCAGTCGCATATTCTGCTGGGCTACCCCGGCGTCAAGCGCGGCGATCCGGATTACTTTCCGCTGTATGTCGGCAATTACATTCTGGGTGGCGGCGGCTTTGTTTCGCGCCTGACCGAAGAAGTGCGTGAGAAACGCGGCCTGGTTTATAGCGTGTACAGCTATTTCATGCCCATGGCCGACCTAGGGCCTTTCCAGATTGGCCTGCAAACCAAGCGTGAGCAGTCGGCAGAAGCCATGAAAGTTGTCGAGCAGACACTGGAGAAATTCATGCAAGGTGGCGTGACCGAGTCCGAACTGGTGGCCGCCAAACAGAACATCACCGGCGGCTTTCCGCTGCGCCTCGACAGCAATAGCAAAATTCTGGATTACTTGTCGGTGATTGGTTTTTACAAGCTGCCGCTGACCTATCTTGAAGACTTCAACAAGAACGTCAATAACGTGACCACCGCGCAGATTAAAGATGCGTTTAATCGCCGCATTGATACGCACAAACTGGTGACGGTGGTGGTGGGTGGCAACTAAGCGCACGGGCGGTAAATCGGCTGGGATCGCCACCGGAGTTAATAAGGTACGCATAGGCGGTGGCACCTGGCGCAGCCGCCTGTTGAGTTTCCCCGATGGTCCCGGCTTGCGCCCGACGCCGGATCGCGTCAGGCAGACGCTGTTTAACTGGCTGGGTCAGGACCTGCATGGCATGCGCTGCCTGGACCTTTTTTCCGGCACAGGCGCGCTGGGCTTTGAAGCGCTGTCCCGTGGTGCGCGCGAAGTGGTCATGGTGGAAAAATCCTTGCCAGCGTTTCGTGCCCTGCAAGCCAGCAAAGCCTTGCTCGAAGCTGAGGGCGCCAGCCTGCTCAATACCGATGCGCTGAACTTGTTGACAGCGGCTCCCGCCCGACTGGAGGCGGGAAGTTTTGATGTGATTTTTCTTGATCCGCCATATCATCAGGGCTGGCTGGATAAGCTATTGCCAGTGGTGGCGCCACTACTGACACCCGATGGCCGCGTGTACGTCGAAGCCGAGTATGCCCTGGCAGACAATCCGCCCTGGCAGGTGCTTAAAAGCGGCAAAGCAGGCAATGTTTGCTATCACCTGTTAAAATTGGCGGATGCAAACGAATGACGCTTCCGGCGGCCTGACCGTCGTTTATCCTGGTACCTTTGATCCCATTACCCGTGGCCACGAGGACATCGTGCGCCGTGCTGCGGGCCTGTTTGACCGGGTGATTGTGGCTGTGGCGCAAAGCCCCGGCAAGTCACCTTTCTTTGGGCTGGATGAGCGGGTGTCCATGGCATCCGAGGTCTTGCAGGATTGTACCAATGTGCAGGTGATGGGTTTTTCCGGCTTGCTGATGGAGTTTGTGCAAGCGCAGGGCGCGCGCGTGGTGATACGCGGTTTGCGCGCGGTGTCCGACTTTGAATATGAATTCCAGCTGGCGGGCATGAACCGCAATATGTTCCCGCACGTCGAAACCTTGTTTCTGACGCCTGCAGAGCAATACATGTTTATCTCTGCCAGCCTGGTGCGCGAGATTGCCAGACTCAATGGCGATGTCAGCAATTTTGTCTCGCCGCTGGTGCAGGCGCATATCCAGCGCAAACTGGACCACGCGGCTGGTCGATAGGGTTTTTCCATGGCATTAATGATTACCGATGAATGCATTAATTGCGATGTGTGCGAACCGGCTTGTCCCAATGGCGCCATTTCACAGGGCGCTGAAATCTACGTGATCAACCCGGCCCTGTGCACCGAGTGTGTGGGGCATTTTGACAAACCGCAATGCCAGGATGTCTGCCCCGTCAGCTGCATTCCGCTGGATCCGGATGTGGTGGAAGATCGCGACCAGCTGTATCAGAAATACCTGAAGCTGGTCGGCAAAGCCTGAGTTTCTGTCCTAGCCTGGCAGCTTTTCGCTCAGGAATTTTTCATGTAAGTAAACATTGTTAATCTTTGGGCATAATTTTTGCCTGTTTTCAGCAAGTGCGTCCGTTTAGTGGACCTCATTTGTTCAGGATTAACAATGACTCCGGTTTCCTCTTCGCTGACCTCTTACGAGGTGTCTGATCACGCCGAACCCCTTGTCCCGCTGGCGGTGGCTGTCCCGGCGGGCCCGCCTGCCGCCCCTGTCACCCTGGCCGCTCTCGGGGTGCGGCTTTCCAATCTGATGCGTCAGCTGCTCAATACCGAAAGCACCCAGTCGGCGCGTTTTGTCGAGGTGGAGAACCGTGTTGGTGCAATGACGACGGAAGTCGAGGCGGTCACCGAGCGCATGCAAACCAGCATGCAGGAGGCCGAGCACCTGCGTGAGCAATCGCAGCAGGACTTCTCGCAAGCCAGCAGCGAGTTATCGCAAGGCTTGTTGCAGCTTGAGCAATCCTTGTCGGAAAAACTTTCCAAGGTCAATGAAGTGGTGCGCGGCCTGGAACGGGTGGGGCGGGAGCTGGAGCTCATCGCCGTCAATGCTGCCATACAGGCCGCACACGCCGGCGAGGCCGGGCGCAGTTTCAGCGTGGTGGCGGATCATGTACGCCAGCTGGCGCGCCACACCGTGCAGAATGCCAATGAAGTATCGCAGATGCTGGATTTCAAGGATTTTCAGCAGCAACTGATCGGTTTCGGCCATTCCAGCCGCGAAAACGTGGACCAGGTAGACCGGCAGACGGTGGCAGCGTTTTCCAAGGTGCAGCAGGCATTTGGCGAGATACGCACCTCCATGCAGACGCTGGTGGAGCATGGCAAGGTGATCGAGACCATGCACCATCTGGACCGCGGCAGTTATGAGGGGCAGCGTGTCAAAGTGGCCTGGGCCAGGGAGCTGGCTGAAGATTTGCAGAAAAGCGCAGGCGTTACCGAACTGCAACTGCCCCTGCACTTGGCGCGCGTATTGCGCAAGGATGGCGGCTACAAACCGCAGGCCTATGACCGTCTGAATGCTATTTTGCAGCGCGGTGTATTGCGGGTGGCGATAGAGCCCTCGTTCAAGGGCCTGTCATTCCGCTTGCGCCCGGGCGAGGCATTGCGCGGACTGGATGTCGAATACGCCACCGCCTTTGCCCGTTATCTCGGCGTGCAGATCGAGTTTATCGAGCATCCCTGGGATCAATGCGTGGATCTGCTGCAAATTGGCCGTAGCCGTGGCGAGCCCGAGGCCGATCTGGTTTGGAGCGCCTTGCCGCCCAGTGCCAGCTACTACAAGGTGGCGTATTCCGATGCTTATACCTATCTGCACTACATGCTCGCGCGCAGGGCGGGTGATGAGCGCATCAGCGGTCTCGGCAGCCTGCAGGGCAAGGTGCTGGGCTGTATCAATGACCCCGGTGCCTTTGCCACGCTGGAAGCGGCGGGGCTGCGCTGGAGCAAGCACAAGCGCGAAGAGCGCGGCACCATTCGTCTAGCCAATCTGATCGCTTATACCGATCAATCCATCATTCACGATGCGCTGGCCGATGGCAAGATTGATGCCTTTGCCGTGGATCAGCCTATCTTTGCCTGGGCCTGCAATGGCAAGGACAGTCCATGGCATGGGCGCATTGAGCTGCTTAATGGCAATATCGCACCCAGCCCATGGTATTACACGGTGGCCGTGGCCGATGATCCGGCCAGCTATACCTTGTTGCAGCATGTGAATGCGTTCATTCGTGACTTCAGCCGCACCCGCGAACGCGAGGCGCTGGAATTGCGCTGGCAGTTTTATCCCGTGCACGGCACGGCAGGCTATCAGGGCGAAGCCGGGCATTTGCGCGGGGAGCCCGAACTCTATCGCGACTGGCTGCAGCAGCAGTCCGCATAGACCTATAACAGCCTGCATGGGCCTATAATAGGGCAGTTGATTCAATAATAAACTGCCTTGAGGAGAGACTATGCGACTGTTACACACCATGCTGCGCGTCGGCAATCTTGATAAATCCATTGCCTTTTACACCCAGGTGCTGGGCATGCAGGTATTGCGCAAGCATGAATACCCCGACGGCAAATTTACCCTGGCATTTATTGGTTACGGCAATGAGCAGGACAATACCGTGCTGGAGCTTACCTACAACTGGGGCACCGAAAGCTATGACAAGGGCAATGCCTATGGGCATATCGCCATTGAAGTGGATGATGCCTATAAAGCCTGTGAAGCTGTGAAACAGGCGGGCGGCAAGGTGGTGCGTGAGGCGGGTCCCATGATGCATGGCACCACCGTCATTGCCTTCATTGAAGACCCGGATGGCTACAAAGTGGAATTCATACAAAAGGGCACGTTTTAACGCATAGACGCGCTAAGGCGCTTAACTGAAGAATGGCTGGCCGCGCCACGGTCAGCCATTCGTTTTATTGCTTGAACGGCAAGAAACGCCTACAAGAAAATCAGCCAGTATCGGGCAGCGCCCGGTGGTCATTCTCTTCACAATATTCCATTGTGCCGCGGCAAAAAGCGGCTTTACCTGCCATGGAGAGTGACTGTGAATATACTGGATCCCTTGATTAAACCGTTCTCCCAGACGCGCGAACCTTATCGCGGCATGGACCCTGAAACCCGCGACTTTTTGCAAACCCTGGCTGAGGCAGATGCCACGCCCATGGAAAAGCTGAGCCCGGCAGAAGCGCGTCAAGTGCTGGAACAGGCCCAGCAGGAAACCACGGTAGACCTCAGCGGCATCGATACCTGCCAGCTGACGGTGGATTGCGAAGGGCATGTGATCATGCTGGATATCGTCCGCCCTGCCGCGTCCGGCACGGCGCCATTACCCGTGGTCATGTTCTTTCATGGTGGCGGCTGGGTGCTGGGCGATTTCCCCACGCATAAACGCCTGGTGCGCGATATTGCCGTGTTATCGGGCTGCGCCGTGGTGTTTGTCAATTACACGCGTTCGCCGGAAGCGGAATACCCGACAGCCTTGATTCAGGCATATCTGGCAACGAAATGGATAGCCGAAAACGGCCATGAGGTGGGGCTGGATGGTCAGCGCCTCGCTGTGGCGGGCAACAGTGCGGGTGGCAATATGGCGACCGCGGTCTGCCTGATGGCCAAAGACCGTTTTGGCCCGACCATACGCCATCAAACCCTGTTCTGGCCGGTGACCGATGCTAAATTTGATACTGGCTCCTACGACGATTTTGAAGAGGGCTATTTCCTCACGCGCAACATGATGAAATGGTTCTGGGACAACTACACCACCGACGAGGATATGCGTAACGAAGTTTACGCCTCGCCGCTACGTGCCGAGGCCGAGCAACTGCAGGGCCTGCCACCTACGCTGATCCAGACCGCCGAGTGCGATGTGCTGCGCGATGAAGGTGAAGCCTATGCGCGGCTGTTGAATGATGCCGGCGTGAAAGTCACGGCTACCCGTTACATTGGCACCATCCATGACTTTGGCTTGCTGAATGCGCTGGCGCTGACGCCGCCTACCCGCGCTGCGCTTACCCAGGCCGCGCAGGAAATACGCAAGCATCTGGCCTGATAGTGTTTTTTGCAGTTTGACGCATGGCGGCAGATTGATTAAGATGCTGCCATGCATCAATTTTTGAACATCTCCGCACTCTCCCTGCAGTTGGCTGATCTCTTCAGCCTGCGACTGCTGCGCGTCGCGCGCATCTAACTATTCCCCCTCTTGTTGGTTTTACCCGCTGCCCGTCTTGTGTGAGACCGGGCTGTTTCATCGCTATTTCAGAAAGAGCGACCCCATGTATACAGCATTGTTTTTGCGTAATGAGCGACTAATGACCGGTTGTCAGGCCATGTGCCGGTGGCTGCCTGACAACCTGCGTGCCACAGACGATGTCTTTGTCCAGTAACGCATATTCAAAAACAGGAATAACCATGATGTTGAAGCAACCCAATACCAAATACCGGCCTTTTACCCCGGTGGCCCTGGCTGACCGGCAATGGCCGGGCAAGACCATTACCCATCCGCCCATCTGGATGAGTACCGACCTGCGCGACGGCAACCAGGCGCTGTTTGAGCCCATGAATGCCGAGCGCAAGATGCGCATGTTCAAGATGCTGGTCGAGATCGGTTTCAAGGAGATCGAAGTCGCCTTTCCATCGGCCTCGCAGACCGATTTTGATTTTGTGCGCCGTTTGATTGAAGAAAAGCATATCCCGGACGATGTGACGATTGAAGTGTTGACGCAGGCGCGTGAAGACCTGATTCGACGCACATTCGAAGCCTTGCGCGGCGCCCGACGTGCCATTGTGCATGTCTACAATGCCACCGCGCCCGAGTTCCGCCGTATCGTCTTTCGTATGGATAAACCTGCCGTCAAGGAACTGGCCGTCAACAGCGCCCGCCTGATCCGCGAGTTGGCAGAGCAGCAGCCCGAAACCGAATGGGTTTTCCAGTACAGCCCGGAAACCTTTACCGCGACTGAGCTCGACTTTGCCAAGGAAGTCTGCGATGCCGTCACCGAGACCTGGGGTGCCACGCCGGAGCGCAAGGTGATCCTTAATCTGCCTGCCACCGTGGAAGTCGGCACGCCCAATTTCTACGCCGATCAGATCGAATGGATGCACCGCAATCTCGCGCGGCGCGACAGTGTGATTCTGAGTGTGCACCCGCACAATGACCGGGGCACCGCTGTTGCCGCGGCAGAGCTTGCCGTCATGGCCGGCGCGGATCGTATTGAAGGCTGTTTGTTTGGCCATGGCGAGCGCACCGGCAATGTTGACCTGGTCAGTCTGGCCTTGAATCTCTATACGCAGGGCGTGCATCCCGGCCTCGATTTTTCCAATATCAATGCCATTGCACGCACGGTGGAAGATTGCACGCAGTTGCCTGTGCATCCACGCCACCCCTATGCGGGTGATCTGGTCTTCACCGCCTTCTCCGGCTCGCACCAGGATGCGATCAAGAAAGGCTTTGCTGCGCAACAACCCGATACCTGGTGGGAGGTGCCTTACTTGCCGATAGACCCGCATGATGTCGGCCGCACCTATGATTCCATCATTCGTGTGAACAGCCAGTCCGGCAAGGGCGGCATCGCCTATCTGCTCGAAAGCGGGTATGGCTTGTCCATGCCGCGCCGCATGCAGGTGGAGTTCAGCGCTGCCGTGCAGAAGCTGACCGATGCCACCGGCCAGGAAGTGGCTGCCGAAGGTATCTGGCAGCTGTTTGAAGCCGAATATCTGTATGCCGATGCGCCTTTGCATTACCTCAGCCATGAACTCACTGAGCACGCTGGTCGCCAGCAGATCACGCTGACCGTCAGGCTGAACGACGAAACGATCACCCGGCACGGAGAAGGCAACGGTCCGATAGACGCGCTGGTGAATGCGCTGGGCTACCCGGTGAATATCCTGGACTATGAAGAGCGTGCCATGACCGGTGGCGCCGATGCACAAGCCGTGGCATTTGCCGAGCTTGGCCTGCCTGGCGTGGCAGGTACCGTGTATGGCGCTGGCTTGCACCAGAATCTGGTGACCTCATCGATACTCGCTGTTATCAGCGGCATCAATCGCCTCTACACCAAGCTGGATGAAGAGGGCCGGCGCCAGTTGCTGGGCTAGCCTTCATCGGGCCGGTTTTCCGGCCCACGCCAGAGCAAGTGGAATCCCGAATCATCAAGGTGGTTCGGGATTTTTTTATGGCAACAGGGTTGCTCCCTGAGTCGCCATTTACCATCACACAGTTGTCATTTTTCTGACGCTCGCGCGCAATAAAGCCGCCCTATAGTGTGCGTCAATTGTGCGAAGTCGACAGCCTATCCCGGCCCGACATTACGTACTTGCTTACCCTGCATCTTCAAGGCACCCATGTTCAACGCATGCATGTTCAAGGCACCCAGAAAATGAGTACCGCTGCAAATCCCATCATCATCTGGCGCCTGTTGGATGGCAAACCCGGTCATGAAACCCAGACGCTGGGTCTGGTCAAATCGCTGCAGCGTCATCAGGCGTGCGAGTCTTTCGACATCCGCGTCAGCGGGCAAGTGGAGTCACTTTTCAATGTATTCAGCGCCACCTGGCCGTTTGCGCGTGGCTTGCCTTTGCCTGATCTGATCATCGGCGCCGGGCATCGTACTCATCTGCCTATGCTGGCGGCTCGGCGTGCATACGGTGGCAAGGCCGTGGTGCTGATGCAGCCCAGCCTGCCGGTTGCCATGTTTGATCTTTGCCTGATCCCGCAGCATGACCGCTATCGTGGCGGCGGCAATTACATGGAAACGCGCGGTGTGCTGAATCCCTTGCATGCCGAAGGCCAGCATCAGCAGAACAAAACCCTGATCATGATAGGCGGGCCTTCGCGGCATTATGGCTGGGATACGGTCAGCATGCTGGCGCAGATTCGTCAGCTGCTGGCGCATCGTCCGTGGATGCATTTCACCTTGACCACCTCACGCCGTACGCCTGCCGATTTCATTGTCGGCCTGCACAGCCTGTCGGCGCCCAATCTGCAGGTCGTGCCATTCAGCCAGACCCGCCCGGGCTGGGTCGCCGAACAATTGGCACAATCCGCCACGGCATGGGTATCGGAAGATTCGGTGTCCATGGTGTATGAAGCGCTCACGGCCCAAGTGGCGGTTGGGCTGCTCAATCTGCCCTTGCGCCGTGAAAACCGCGTATCGCGCGGCGTCGAGCATCTGCTGCAGCAAGGCATGATCGTGCGCTTTGATAGCGATGCGGCTTACCAGCAAGGCCTGCGCCCGGTGGCCGGCTTTACCGAAGCAGACCGCTGCGCCAGCTGGATACTGCGCCGCTGGTTGTCATCGGCACCGGCTTCTGTCCCACAGGTGGTCACTGCAAGCATAGTCTGAGCGGTTTCGCATGACCCAAAAAAGATTGACCGTATTGCAAGTGCTGCCTGCGCTGGAATCAGGAGGCGTGGAGCGCGGCACCCTGGAGCTGGGCAATTACCTGGTACAGCAAGGGCATCGCTCACTGGTCATGTCTGCCGGCGGGCGCATGGTGGAGCAACTGGAGCAGCAGGGCAGCCAGCATTTTCAGTGGCCCATAGGCCGTAAATCCTTTCTCAGCCTGCGTCTGGTGCGCCCCTTGCGCCATTTTCTGCGTGAGCATGCAGTAGACATTTTGCATGTGCGTTCGCGCTTTCCTGCGTGGATATGCTATCTGGCCTGGAAAGGTATGGACCCTGCCAAACGCCCGCGCCTGGTAACTACCGTCCATGGCACCTATTCAGTGTCCGCCTATAGCGCCGTCATGACCAAGGGCGAGCGCGTGATCGTCATTTCCAACATGATCCGCGAGTATGTCTTACAGCATTATCCGGTGGATGCTGGGCGCCTGCGCCTGAATTACCGCGGAGTGGACCCCGTCGTGCATCGCCATGGTTACCAGCCCAGGGCCGACTGGCTGGAGGCGTGGTACCGCGACTATCCTGAGACCCGGGGGCGCCAGCTGCTGACCTTGCCCGCCCGCATCACCCGCTGGAAAGGGCAGGAGGATTTCATTCACTTGCTCATGCAACTCCGGCAGCAGGGCGCCAATGTGCATGGCTTGATCGTCGGCGATGTGCAGGCCGGCAAAGCCGACTATCTCGAAGAGCTCAAGGCTCTGGCCCTGCGTCTTGGCGTGGCGGACCGTATCAGCTTTACTGGCCACCGCCAGGATATTCGCGACATCATGGCGATGTCGCGCATGGTATTTTCCCTCTCGCGCCAACCGGAAGCCTTTGGCCGGGTCTCCATGGAAGCCCTCAGCATGGGGGTACCAGTGATCGCCTATGCCCATGGCGGTGTGGCGGAGCAACTCGCCATGCTGCTGCCCCAGGGCGGAGTACCCGTCGGCGATATCGATGCGGCAGTGCAGCTCAGCCTGGCCTGGTTGCAGCAAACGCCGCAGGTGCCGGAAAACCAGGTCTTCCGCTTGCAGACCATGCTGGAAAACACCCTGGCGATCTACCACGAGCTGACCGCCAGCTCCCCGCCATTGGCTGCGATATGAATATCTGCATGGTGATGGCAAGCCGTGGCAATGGCGGGCTGGAAAAGCATGTGCGTGAGCTTGCCGGCGAACTTGCACATCAGGGGCACACAATCACCGTGGCTGCCCCGGCCGCATTTCTGGCCAGCTTGCCAGCGGGCATACAGCACCTGCCGATACCGGCACATCTGGGGCGTTACCACCCGTGGCTGCTGTTAAAACTCCTGCTGGTCTTACGTCGCGGCGGCTATGATCTGGTGCACGCCCAGGCCAGCAAAGCGGCCTCGCTGGTCAATCGCTTGCGGCCATGGCTCGCCATGCCCACGCTGGTGACTCTGCACAATATCAAGCGCGATGTGCGTCTCTATGCGCAATTCGACCACGTTATCGCGGTCAGCCATCAGTTGGCCGCCTCGCTCCCACCGGCAAAAACATCGGTGGTGTATAACGGCATCGCCATGCCGCAGGCGCAGCTACTGGACCTGAGAAACCTTTATTCATTGCCGCCAGACTATCCGGTCATTTGCGCAGTGGGGCGGCTGGTGCATGCCAAAGGTTTTGACCTGCTGCTGGAAGCGGTGGATGGCCTGCCGCTGGCGCTGCTGATTGTGGGCGATGGGCCGGAGCAAGCCCGATTGGCCAGGCGCGTGCAGGGCTTGAACCCGGTGACGCGCTGCTTGTTGACTGGGCATCGGGACGACGCTCCCAGCCTGATGCGTTCCGCCGATGCCGTGCTGATCAGCTCGCGCCGCGAAGGCTTCTCCTACGTCTGCAACGAGGCTTTGCTGCTCGGGACATGCGTACTTTCTACCGATGTGCCTGTCGCCAATGAGGTGCTGGCGCCGGATTTCATTGTGCCTACCGGTGATGTCGCCAGCCTGCGCACACGCTTGTGCCACTGGCTGGCGCGGCGTGCGGAATGGGCGGTGTTGCAGCAGCCTGCCCGGGAGTTGGCTGCCCGGCAATTCACGCTGCCGGTGATGGCTGCCAATACACTGGCGGTGTATCGCCGCCTGGTCGACCATGCATAGCGTTCTCCCTGGCCATTCCCGCAGGCGCATGAAATGAACAAACCCAAGACTCCTGAACGCATCCTGATCATCAAGCATGGCGCCTTTGGCGACCTGATGCAGGCCGAGGGTGTGTTGCACGATATCCGGCAGCATTACCCCCGGGCCCATCTGGCATTGCTGACCACGCCAGGCTTTGTCGGCCTGATGCAGCGCTGCCCGCATATCGACCAGGTGCTGGTCGATCACCGGGCTCCGCTATGGCAGCTGCCAGTCCTATGGGACCTATATCGCCGCCTGCATGCAGCGCGATGGGATACCGTGATCGACCTGCAAAACTCGACGCGGACGTCCCTCTATCGGCATACCCTGCTAAGGCGTGCGCAATGGATAGGGCGCCTGCGTGGCCCGGCGCCGGTTACCGGGCTGCGCGGACAGCAGCATTTGCTGCAAGAAGCCGGCATAGACGCCAGCCACGCCTTGCAGCCCAACCTAAGCTGGATGGCGGCCAATGTCGATGCCTTGCTGGCGCAGCATGGGATTACCCGGCCCTATGTCGTGCTTGTTCCCGGTTCTTCCGCGCGGCATCCCGAGAAGCGCTGGCCATATTACCCGCAACTGGCAGCCGCCTTGCAGCAGGAGGGCCGGGCCTGCATCAGCGTGCTGGGCCCGGATGAAAATGAGCTGGCGGCGGATTTTGCATGCCCGGTGCTGCAAGGTCTGGACTGGTTCACCCTGGCGGGTGTCTTGCAGCAGGCGGCCGCGGTGGTGGGTAATGATAGCGGCCCTAGCCATGTGGCATCCTGTCTTGGGCGGCCCGGGCTGGCCTTGTTTGGCGCGTCCACGTCGCCACTGCGCTCTGAGCTTTCCCGCGGCGCTTTTGAAACCCTGCAGGTGGAAAGCCTGGAACAGCTGGCTGTCAGCCAGGTAATGGATAAACTGCGCCCCAAATTGCCAGTGTAAGTTTTCCCCGTCGGATATCTGCCTACGGCTGCGCTCAGCAGCGCGTGTCGCGCATCGCCAGCACCCAGCCCACACCAAGCCAGGCCAGGGCCGCCACCCAGTTATTCAGCAGACTGATGCCGCCGATCAGCGGCCAGTAACACACGCTCAGCACCGCACATGCCAGGGCGGCGATCAGCCAGCGCTGTTGACGGATGGGTGTCGCCAGCGCAGCCCAGTAAATGGCCAGCAGCATGCAGACAAACAGCAACACGCCGGTTACGCCGGTTTCGGCGCCGAGCTGCAGGTAGAGGTTATGCGCGTGCGTGCACGTTATGCCCAGGGCTTCCAGCACGCCCATCTGCTCGCAGACCTGGCGATAGGCATGAAAGCCGTGGCCGAACAGCGGCGCCTGCTGCCAGGCAGCGATGGCCGCGCGGAAAACCTTGCCATAGTCGGAGTCAGCAAAGTGTCCCAGCTTGTCAAAAATACTGTAAACGCTTCTTTCTGCTGTTGCCGGGGCCAGCAGGATGATGAGCCCGAGCAAGAGCAGAATGCTGATGGCGGCTAGCCACAGATGGGTCTGTCGGATAGTCTGGCCGCCGCTGTGCGCGCGGTTGTCCAGCCACAAGCCGAACAGCGTGACTAGGCTGCCGGTCAGGAACAGCATGAAGGCCATGCGCTCGCCGGTAATGAACATGAACACCATGCCGGTCGCCATCATCAGCAGTAGCCATGTTTGTCGCCGCGAAGCGGCCATGCCCGGCAACAGTAATAATGGAGCAAACATGGCAATAAACCATACTCGCAGCAGCGTAATGCCGGGTATGGGGCTGTTATAAGGGCCGGTCAGCCGGTTTTCCGTGAACATGGGACGCCCCAGTACATCATGCCCCAGCAGATATTGCACCGCGCTATCCACCACAATCAGCGCGCAAACCGCCAGCAACACGCGCAGGAAATGCGCTTGACGGGAATGGTCTGCCAATAGCCAATACGCCAGGGCGGCGGCAAATAGCGGCCAGCGCAGGAATGTCAGGCCATACAGCAAGCTGCTGCGTGGATCGACGCTCAGTGGCGCGTTGATCAGCAGCACATAAGCCGCGAAGAGCAGGGCGAGTTTGAACCATGGCTGTGCTGCCCATTGCCAGTCCCGCAGATGGTAGGCGCGGTATAAAAACAGCAGGCACACCGCGACCACGCCGATATCGGCCAGGGTGCGCGAGCTGAGCAGCAAAACAGGCAATAGCCAGGGCAGTATGCGTTCCGCCCATGCCATGTTGGGCGCGCGAGCTTGGTTGAACAGGGGAGGGGCGATGGACATCAGGGGCTCTTTGGTGGGTTGATCGGCATATCGCCCGCATGGGCTTTATGTGTGGCGAGTATAGAGGGCTTAAATGTCATAAAAATTAAACATGGCTGACACAGACTGACACGATGCTGTTATCCATGAAACATCTGCCTTATCTGCTATTGAGCAGTGTCGCTCTGCTTTTCGTGCGCCATTGGTTACCCATCCTGCAGGCTAGATTGCCTGCAAAGGCGGCGGCGCCTGATACGGTGCAGCATATTCTGTTCGTCACTCTGTCGAATATCGGGGATGCGGTACTGACCACACCGTGTCTGGAGGCCCTGCATCGCTGTTGTCCGGCAGCGGTGATTGATATGGTGGTCGATCCGCGATCGCAGGCGATTTTCGGTGCTTGCCCATATCTTGGCCAGAGGATTGTGCTGGATAAAAAAACCGGCTGGCGTGGCCGCCTGGCGCTAATCCGGCGTCTGCGGCAGCAGCGCTATGATCTGGCTGTGGATTTGCGTTCCGACTGGCTGCTGTATTTCATGCGTGCGCGCCACAAGCTGGCCAAGTTTTCCAGCCGCGCCGGTCGGGGGCTGCATAGTGCGGAGAAACACGCAGCGGCATTACGGCCACTGGGCATAACCACTACGCCGGAAACCCGCCTCTGGCTTGCGCCCGCACATCGCCAATACGCCGAGCACAAGCTGGCCTCCTGGGCAGAATGGCGCATTCTCGCTTTAGGTCCCGGAGCCAATTTTGCCGGCAAGATCTGGCCGGTGGAGTACTACGTGGCTCTGGTAAAACAGCTGGCCGACAGTTTTGATGGCGTGCTGCTTCTAGGCAGCCAGCAGGATGCCGAGCGGGCGGCCTTGTTTACCCGTGATTGCCCTTTGCCCGTTATCAATGCCTGTGGCGAATGCGATTTGCTGGAAGCTGCCGCGCTCCTGGAACATGCGGGCCTGTTTGTCGGTAATGATTCGGGGCTGGGGCATATCGCCAGCGCCGTGGGGATACCCACCATGACGGTGTTCGGGCCGGGGTTTCCTGCACGATACCGCCCCTGGGGGCCATCTGCCGGCTGGTTGCAAAGCCGGGATGGCAGCATGCAGAGCCTGACGCCCGACGACGTGGCGCACTATATCCGGCATAAATGGCCATGGGTGAGGCCTTGAGGGCTGATGGGATCACATGCTCAGTGACTGGCCGCTAATCGGATACCCTTCCCATCAAAAACGGACGCCATAAAACTTCGGTTGTAAAAACCCGGGTAGTAAAAACAGAGGTAAAAACGCGGCATAAAAAAAACCGGAAATCGTGCATGACGACTTCCGGTTTTGTTTTAGACCTTGCCGAGGTCTTGATTACTGAAAGAAATCCTTGACCTTGTCCATCCAGCCCTTGGCGCGCGGGCTGTGTTTGTCAGAGTCTTGCAGATTGATTTCTTCCATCTCGCGCAACAGTTCTTTCTGGCGCTCGGTCAGCTTGATCGGCGTTTCGACCACCACATGGCACATCAGATCGCCCGGGTCACTGCTGCGCAATGGCTTGATGCCTTTGCCGCGCAGGCGGAAGGTGGCGCCGGTTTGCGTTTCCGGTGGAATCTTCATCTTGGCGTGACCATCCAGCGTGGGGATTTCGATTTCGCCGCCCAGCGCTGCGGTGGTAAAGCTAATCGGCATTTCGCAATGCAGATTGCCGCCGTCGCGCTGGAAAATATCGTGCTGCTTCAGATGCACCACCACATACAGATCGCCCGGTGGGCCGCCATTGACGCCGGCTTCGCCTTCACCTGACAGGCGGATGCGGTCGCCCTCATCCACACCGGCGGGTATTTTCACCGACAGCGTCTTGTGTTTCTTAACGCGACCAGCCCCCTGACAGCTCGGGCATGGCTCTTTCACCATCTTGCCGCTGCCGTGGCACTTGGGGCAGGTTTGCTGTACCGAGAAAAAGCCTTGCTGCATGCGTACCTGGCCGTGACCGCCGCAGGTGGTGCAGGTGACAGGCTGTGTGCCGGGACGGGCGCCGGAACCATGGCAGGTGTCGCATTCGGACATGACCGGGATGCGTATCTTGGTTTCGGTGCCGCGCGCGGCGTCTTCCAGCGAAATTTCCATGTTGTAACGCAGGTCGGCCCCGCGGTACACATTGGATCGGCGATTGCCACCGCCACCGCCGAATATGTCACCGAAGATGTCGCCAAAGGCATCGGCAAAGTTGCCAAAGCCCTGGCCGCCTGGGCCTGGCCCGGCGCTGGGGTCTACACCGGCATGGCCGTACTGGTCGTAAGCCGCACGCTTCTGCTCGTCAGACAAGACTTCATAGGCTTCTTTCGCCTCTTTGAAGCTGTCTTCTGCTTTGGGATTATCCGGGTTGCGATCCGGGTGGTATTTCATCGCCAGCTTGCGATAGGATTTCTTGATTTCCTCATCGCTGGCGTCGCGATTGACACCCAGAACTTCGTAGTAATCTTTTTTTGCCATATCAATTCAATCGTCTGATTATCAATACTGCGTCAGTAGGACGCCGTAGACCAGCATGCTGAAGGGAAGTCCTGGCTGGGAGTGACTTGCGATCATTTCCCGGTTCGGACTTCCCCTCTGGCAAAGGTAGCTGACTATTACTTCTTGTCGTCTTTCACTTCTTCAAACTCGGCATCCACCACATCGGCATCGACCGTTTTTTCGCCTTGTGGCTGGGCTTCTTCAGCGCCGCCTTGCTGGGCTTGCTGCTCAGCGTAGACCTTCTCGCCCAGTTTTTGCGAAGCTTCCATCAGCGCGTTGGTCTTGGCTTCGATGCTTTCCTTGTCGTCGCCCTTGATCGCATCTTCCACATCCTTGATCGCAGCTTCGATTTTTTCTTTCTCGCCAGCATCCAGCTTGTCGCCATGTTCGCTCAGCGATTTCTTCACGCTGTGCACCATGCCGTCGGCGCTGTTACGGGCATCGACCAGTTCACGCAGCTTGCGGTCTTCATCGGCGTAGGCAGCAGCATCTTCTTCCATGCGCTTGATCTCATCCTCAGACAAACCGGAGTTGGCCTTGATGGTGATCTTGTTTTCCTTGTTGGTCGCCTTGTCCTTGGCCGATACGTGCAGAATGCCGTTGGCATCGATGTCAAAGGTCACTTCAATCTGTGGCATGCCACGTGGTGCAGGTGGAATGTCGGACAGGTTGAACTGGCCCAGGCTCTTGTTGCCGGCTGCCATTTCGCGCTCGCCCTGCAAAACCTGAATCGTCACGGCGTTCTGGTTGTCTTCGGCGGTGGAGAACACTTGCGATGCCTTGGTTGGAATCGTGGTGTTCTTCTTGATCAGCTTGGTCATCACGCCACCCAGGGTTTCAATGCCCAGGGACAATGGAGTCACGTCAAGCAGCAGCACGTCTTTCACGTCGCCCTGCAATACGCCGCCCTGAATCGCAGCACCAACGGCCACGGCTTCGTCCGGGTTCACGTCCTTGCGTGGCTCCTTGCCGAAGAATTCTTTTACCTTTTCCTGCACCTTGGGCATACGGGTCTGACCACCGACCAGGATCACGTCCTGAATGTCGGACAGCTTCACGCCAGCATCTTTCAGCGCTACTTCGCAAGGCTTGATCGAGCGTTCGATCAGGTCTTCTACCAGGCTTTCAAACTTGGTGCGGGTGATCTTCACCACCAAGTGCTTGGGACCAGTGGCATCTGCCGTGATGTAAGGCAGGTTGACTTCGGTTTGCTGGGCAGAAGATAGCTCGATCTTGGCTTTTTCTGCGGCTTCTTTCAGACGTTGCTTGGCCAGCAGGTCGTTACGCAGATCCAGACCGTTTTCCTTCTTGAATTCATCCGCCAGGAAGTCGATCAGGCGATTATCGAAGTCTTCACCACCGAGGAAGGTGTCACCGTTGGTGGACAGCACTTCAAACTGGTGTTCGCCATCGATTTCAGCGATTTCGATGATGGAGATATCGAACGTACCACCACCCAAGTCATACACGGCGATCTTGCGATCACCTTCCTGCTTGTCCAGACCAAAGGCCAGCGCCGCAGCGGTTGGTTCGTTGATGATGCGCTTTACTTCCAGACCGGCGATACGGCCCGCATCCTTGGTAGCCTGACGCTGACTGTCGTTGAAGTAGGCCGGCACGGTAATCACGGCTTCGGTCACTTCTTCGCCGAGGTAGTCTTCAGCGGTCTTTTTCATCTTGCGCAATACTTCAGCGGAGATTTGTGGCGGCGCCATTTTCTGGCCGCGCACTTCCACCCATGCATCGCCATTGTCTGCCTTGGTGATGCTGTAAGGCATCAGGCCGATATCTTTCTGTACTTCTTTTTCTTCAAAACGGCGACCAATCAGACGCTTCACGGCGTACAGCGTGTTTTTGGGGTTGGTCACCGCCTGGCGTTTGGCGGGCGCGCCAGCCAGGATTTCGCCATCGTCCTGATAAGCGACGATAGAAGGGGTGGTGCGGGTACCTTCTGCATTTTCAATCACACGTGGCTTGCCACCTTCCATCACTGCCACGCAGGAGTTGGTGGTGCCCAAGTCAATACCAATAATTTTAGCCATAGATGTTTTCCTTTTTTAATCTTGAGTAACTGCAGCTTGCAGTGTCGGCAATACGCGAGATGTCGGTACCGTCCGGAAATCTGTTACTGCAGTAATGCCTGTGTCATAAGTAAGGGTATTAATCGAGAATTCAAGATTCCCACCAGAATTTTTGCGATTTATGCGCAAATTTCCCGGTTTTCAGCTGTTTTCAGCTTTTTGCCTTGGCAACGGTGACCAGAGCCGGGCGTAAAACACGTTCATTCAGGGCATAACCCTTTTGCAATACGCTGATCACGCTATTGGGTTCCTGGTCGGATTCCAGCATGCTGATTGCCTGGTGTTTGTTGGGATCAAACTTTTCACCCAGAGGATTGATCTCGGTGATATGGAATTTTTCAAACACGCTCAGCAGTTGCTTGGCGGTCAGTTCCACACCGCTCTTGTAGCTTTCCACGGTAGCGTTTTCCACGACCAAGGCGGCGTCCAGACTATCCTTGACGGCCAGCAATTCACCGGAGAATTTTTCCAAGGCAAACTTGCGGGCTTTGTCGATATCTTCGGCGGCACGGCGGCGGATGTTTTCGCCTTCGGCTTTTACATACAGCACGTTGGCCTGTTGCTCAGCCAGTTGCGCTTCAAGCTCGGCAATGCGCTCGTCCAGCGAACCTGCGGCGCCGGCGTCCTGGGCTTCTGAAATGTCGTCCTGTTCAGGATGTTGATTTTCTTCTTGCATGGAATTCCCTTTGTTAAATAACTGCCATACGCTGCAAAATTGGGGTGGCTTTTAATATTTCAAGCGGGGCGGGTGAATTTTTTGCCAGAGGTTTTATCCTGCGGGCAACATGGACTGCAAGGTCATCAGCACCACACTCACCGGCGTATCCGCACCGCGGCCGCCCAGATTCTCCGCTTTCGCCATGGCACCCGGGTACAGGCCGGTTTTGGTCGGGTCGGTATCGGTATAGATGGCGATGGTAGGAATATTCAGGGCCACGGTCAGATGCGCGAGCCCAGTATCCACGCCGATGGCAGCGCGTGCGCCCAGCAGAATGGGAGCGAGGGTGGAAAGCGATAATCGCGGCAGGACCAGGCTGCCCGGCACCTGCGCCGCAATGCGTTTGGACCGTGCTTCTTCTGCGGCGTTGCCCCAGGGCAGCACCAGCATGGTGTGCTGGCTGGCGAGTGCCTGACCAAGCGCTACCCAGTGGGCTTCTGGCCACAATTTGCTATCGCGGCTGGTGGCGTGCAAACCCACAATATAGGATTGGCCATTAGCCAGCGCCGGTGTGGGCTGCATGTTATTTGCGATGCCGTAATCCGGTGCCGTGATCGGCGGCGGGTAGCCCAGGGCTTCTGCGGCCAGCGCACGGTTGCGTATAACGGCATGCAATCGCCGGTCCACACCATGGGTATGCTGATAAAGAAAAGCGGCCAGAGGTTCGCGCGCAGAGCAGCGGTTGTAACCATGGCGCGCACCTTCCGCCAGGTGGCAGATAACGGCGCTTTTCAGCAGCCCCTGCGTATCAATAATGAAGTCGTAGCGGTCTTTTCTCAGCAGACGGCGCACATCGCCGATTTCCTGCCAGGTGGCATTGCGCTGCAGGTGTTTGCGCCAGCGGCGCACCGCCACCGGAATCACACGTGTCACGCCCGGATGCATGGCGGGAATGTCTTGAAAACTCTCTTCCACCACCCAATCAATCACCGCATTGGGTATATGGGCGTGAATGTCGGAAATGACGGGAAGGTTATGAATGACATCGCCCATGGACGATGTTTTGACGATCAGGATACGCGGCATAAATGCCATTTTCGCATACAATCGCGTATTGGCGCATGCCGCCATCATGATCACTCCATGGCCTGAAAGGCCGGTGCATGGTGCCCGGCAGCCCAACCGCAGACGAATCAAGGATAACGAGTACCCCCTTCGTGAAATTCGCTTTTATCGTATTTAAATATTTCCCTTTTGGCGGCATGCAGCGCGATATGTTGCGCACGGCCAGCCATGTGGCGAGCCAGGGGCATCAGGTCGACATCTATACATTGTCCTGGGAAGGCGATATCCCCGCCGGTCTCCATGTGCATGTGCTGCCCGTGCAGGCCTGGTTCAATTTCCAGCGTTACCAGCGGTTTATTGACATGGTGCATGCGCGCCTGCAACAGCAGGGCGATGTCGACTGTGTGGTCGGCTATAACCGCATGCCTGGACTGGATGTACATTTTGCTGCCGACCCCTGTTTTGTCGAGCGCAGCCGTCTGCAGCGCAGCTGGCTTTACCGCTTTACGCCGCGTTACCGCTGGTTTGCGGCGGCCGAACGCGCCGTGTTTGACCGCAGCTCGCAGTGCGAGATTCTCATGGTGGCCAAAACCGAAATGCCGCTATTTGAAAAATGGTATGGCACGCAGCCGGAGCGCATGCACTACATCCCGCCTTATTTGTCCGCCGAGCGTCTGGCGCTGAAAGACCGCACCGAGATGCGGCAGCATCTTTGCCATGCCTTCCAGCTGAACCCGCAGCATCGCATCGCCTTGCTGGTGGGTTCCGGCTTTCATATGAAGGGGCTGGATAGAGCCATTATTGCCCTGGCTGCATTGCCTGAAGCCCAGCGCCTGAAAACCCGGCTGGTGGCCATCGGCCAGGACAAGCCTGGGCCTTTTGTACGCATGGCGCAAAAGCTGGGCGTGGCCGAGCAGCTTGTGATTGCCAAAGGCCGCGCTGATATTCCCTGGCTGATGCAGGGCGCCGATCTCTATGTGCATCCGGCCTACCGGGAAAATACCGGCCTGGTGATACTGGAAGCCCTGGCGGCAGGCCTGCCTGCGCTGGTCACCGAAACCTGCGGTTACGCGCATCATGTGCTGGATGCCGATGCGGGCATGGTGGCCGCCGCGCCGTTTGATCAGCAGGCGTTCAATACCTTGTTTGCACAAATGCTGGTGGCACCGGACAGCCAGCGCTGGCGCGAAAACGGCATTGCCTATGCCAGTAAGCTCATGCAAGCCAATGATGGCCGCGCCGAAGCCCATATCCTGCTTGCGCTGGCGCAGCAAAAACGGCAGCAGGTGGCATGATGGCCTGGCTGAAAACACACGTGCTGCAAGTCCCCGACTGGCTGCGAGCCAGGCTTGGTAAGCCGGTATTCGATGCCATTATGCAGTTGCAGGGGCAAGTGTTCCGCGATGTACCGGGGCGCAAGACCATACGCTGCGAGCTGGATGGCAGCGCGTATTTCATCAAGCAGCATTTCGGTGTGGGCTGGGGCGAGATTTTCAAAAACCTGTCCAGCCTGCGCTGGCCCATCATTAGTGCCGCCACCGAATGGCAGGCGATCCAGAAGCTCGGAGAAGTCGGAATCCCCACCACGCCGGGCGTCGCCTATGGCTGGCGCGGGTTGAATCCGGCCAGCCGCCAATCGTTTGTGGTGACGCGCGACCTTGGCGATATTATTTCCCTGGAAACCCTGTGCGCACCCTGGGCAGAAACCCCGCCTGACCCTGCCTTCAAACGCAGGCTGATTCTGGAAGTGGCGCGTCTGGCCAGGCTGTTGCACGACAATGGCATGAACCATCGTGACTTTTACATCTGCCATTTCTGCCTGGACCAGCCGCGCTGGCAGCAGCATAACGAGATTTATCTTTATCTGATCGACCTGCATCGCGTGGGCATACGCAGGCGTATCCCGCCGGTGGCGCGCATGAAAGACATCGCCGCGTTGTATTTTTCTGCCATGAATATCGGCCTGACGCGCCGCGATATATGCCGCTTCCTGCGCGCTTATCGCGCACAGCCGCTGCGCCAGACCTGGCAAGAGGAGCAGGCTTTTCTGGAGCAGGTGGCGGCGCGCGCCCAGCGTTTGTATGTCAAATTCCATGGCAAAATGCCATCCCAGCTCGATGATTAAGTTCCTGGAAAAGGGATGCCGGCCATGACGGATTTTATTGCGCCGCAGTGGCGCGACTTGCTGGCTGAAAATGCGCTGGACAGTGTCGATGCTGCCTGGACGCGCGAGGTGGCATGGGTCGAAGCACCAAATGATGGTCGCGGTGGATTAAGCGGCGTGGGGCGGGTGAGCCTGTCGTCATCGCAAGGTCAGGTCACGGGCGCCTTTCTCAAGCGGCAGCAGAACCATACCCGGCGCTCATGGAAGCATCCCTTACGCGGCGAGGCCACCTTCAAGCGCGAGTTTGAGATGGTGCAGCATCTGCGGGGGCATGACGTGCCGACGCTGGAGCCCATGCTGTTTGGCGAGCGCCATGTGGCAAACGAGGTGCGGGCGGTATTGATGACGGTGGCGTTGGATGCATACCAGCCGCTGGATGCCCTGATGGCCAGTGAGGAGTTTCGCCACATGCCGCGTGGCCGTAAGCGCCAGTTGCTTGCCGCTGCCGCGCAGACGGTGCGGCAGATGCATGAGGCTGGCGTGCAGCATCGCTCCTTGTATGCCAAGCATCTCTTTGCCGCCTGGCAGGGCGAAGGGTACCGCGTGGTGGTGATTGATCTGGAAAAGTCGCGCTTTAACGCCTTCGGGGTGTTGCGCACCGTGCATGATCTGGTGACGCTCAATTATCGCACCACGGGCTGGAGCCGCACGGCGCGGCTGTATTTTCTGAAGCAGTATTACGCGACCAATGCACTAAATGGCTGGCAGCGTGCCGTATGCAGGCTGATAGCGCGCCGTTCGAGCGCGCGACTCAAGCCCAGGGGTAACTAGCGCGGTGGGCCGCCTGAGACAGGCGTGAAGCGCTGATGACGATGGAACAAAACAGGGTGTGGGATTCAAATGAATATTGAGAATAAACCCCTAGCGGGAGATAGCCGCCTGGCGGATTTCAGCATTGCGCTGGTGAATTACAAAACCCATGAGGTGACTTCACTTTGCCTGGATTTGCTGAAGAAAGCGCTGGGCGATAGCCCGGTGCCGGTATGGGTGGTCGATAACAATTCGGCTGACGAAAGTACGGCATATCTCAAATCGCTGGATTGGATCAACCTGATCGAGCGCAAGGCGGACGGCCCGGAAAAAGGCTTTATGGCCCATGGACGGGCGCTAGACCTGATTCTGGAAAAGGTGAATACGCCGTATCTGCTGCTCATGCATACCGATACGCTGATTTACGATGTGGATATCCTGCGGCAGATGCTGGCGCAGATGCGTAGTGATGACCGGGTGGCGGCGGTAGGCTGCCTGGAACAGGTGCGGCGTACCCGCGTGGAAACGGCCTGGCGCATTTTCATACGCGCCAGCAAATACTACTACCGGCGTGCCAAAGTGGCGCTGGGGTTCAACACACGTGAACCCCGCCTGTTTTATGAAATCTACCTCAAGAGCTTCTGCACCTTGTGGAATGTCGACATCATTCGCCAGCAAGGCATGAGCTTCGCCATGAACGAGCGCATCCCCGGCTATGAGATGCAGGACAGGCTGAAGGCAGCGGGGTATCGCTTTGTTGCCATCCCGCCGCAGCATATGTTCGAGTATCTGGATCACGTTGAAGCCGGTACCGTGTCATTGGTTAATGGCCTGGGCAAGGATCACAAGCGCGTCAAAAATTACCAGCGCATCATGGCGCGCGTAAAAGCGAAATAGGGAAGGCCGTATATTGAAAGATCGCATAGCGCAGCATCGGATACTGAAGCAGCATAAGCCATCACCAGTGCAAGCATTGCGCCATATGGGCCGGGCAGGAAGCTCTGCGGCATGAGTATGGGATCTGACATCACACTGGCACCCGATACGCAGCTCCCCCTGGCTGATGGCACAGTTTTGCGGATTGGCCAGCATCTGCGGGTGCTGCCTGGTCGGCGCCTGGTATGCTTTGGCGAGTGGCAGGGGCAGCCGGTGCTGGCCAAGCTGTTCATGGGCAAGCGCGCGGACTATTACGCCGGGCGCGATGCCGCCGGAATCCGCCGCCTGCGGGAAGCCCATCTGGCAACACCGCCGCTGTTGGCCCATACCTCCAGCCAGGCTGGCGATATGCTGGTGTTGCTGTATGTGGCGCTAATGGACGCGGAAAATGCCGAGCAAGCCATGCATGAGGCCGATGCAGCAGGCCGCAGTGCCATCGCCCGGCAACTGGTAGAGACGGTGGCCGCCCAGCATGAGGCGGGCTTGCTGCAGACGGATATGTACCCCAAGAATTTCCTGCTGCAAGATGGTCGCGTGCACGCGATTGATGGTGATGGCATACGCCCGCTGACGGGCTGGTTAGCCTCCTGGCGGGCCTGGCGCAATCTGGCGATATTACTCGCCAAGCTTGATCCGGAAGTGCTGGATCGCGATCTGCCGGCCCTGGTGCAACGCTACCACGAAGTGCGGCAGCAGCCCCCGGGCCGGGCCTCCCCTCTGTTGCGCAAGGTGGTGGGTGCTTATCGCTGGTATGCCAGTTACCAATATGCCGACAAAAAAGTGCTACGCACCTGTTCGGATGTGCTGGTGCAGAAGACCTCAGCGCTGTATTCCGCACTCAACCGGCAGCCGCCGCTGACGCTGTTGGCGGTGCCGTCCCCCACCGAGCTGGATGGCTGGATACAGCAGGTGGCCAGCTCCGAGGCGCTGAAACGGGGCAATACCAGCACGGTGGTCAGGCATGATCTTGATAACGTGCCGGTAGTGATTAAAAGGTACAATATCAAGAATTTCTGGCATGGGATTGGCCGCGCATGGCGCCAGAGCCGGGCAGCGGTATCCTGGCGCAATGGCTTTCGTCTGCAACGCTACGGCATAGGCACTCCCAAGCCGCTTGCCTTGCTGGAAGAGCGCCGCGGGCCGTTTCGCCGTCGTGCGTATTTGCTGGCAGCATATCTGGATGCACCGGATGTGAGCGCGTATTTTGAACAGGCGGATCTTGGCGATGAGGGTTATCTGCAGGCATGCCGGCAGATTGCGCGGATGTTTTATCAGCTGAAATTGCTTAAAATCTCGCACGGTGATTGCAAGGCCAGCAATATCAAAATGGTGAATACCACGCCATACCTGATAGACCTGGACAGCATGCAGGAGCATTTGTCCAGCTACCGATTTGCACGTTACCACGCGCGCGATTTGCGCCGCTTTATGCGAAACTGGCCGCCGCAATCCCGGGTTTACCGGATGCTGGCACATGCCTTTGCCGACATTTATCGTGATGCCGCTTTCCTGAAAAAAGCCGGCATCTCCATCAACTAAGCGAACCAACATGATTATTTTAGGATTATCCGGTGCTCTCGGGCACGACTCTTCTGCCGCCATCATGGTCGATGGCAAGATCATTGCCGCCGCCGAAGAGGAACGTTTCATACGCGACAAGCACGCCAAGAACAAACTGCCGCTGGAAGCGGCCCGCTATTGCCTGAAAGAGGCAGGGATAAGGCCGGATCAGGTCGATGTGGTGGCTTTCCCTTATGGCGAGATTCCGCTGACTTCCGCCGCCCGCTGGCACTATGCCAAGCGTCACTGGTATGCGCCTGATCGTGCACTGGATGCGCTGTTCAACGGTAATCGCCGCTATCGCCGCAACCGCGACAAGGCCATGCAGCTGATGCGTGACCTCGGCATCAACAAGGCGGAATTTGTGCCGGTGGAACACCACCTGGCCCACGCCAGCAGTGCCTATCACCTGAGTGGATTCAAGGAAAAAACCGCCATTGTCGGCATTGATGGCAAGGGCGAATACGCGACGACGTTTTTTGGCTACGGTGAAAACGGCAAGATTCACAAGATCAAGGAATTCTACGACCCTGACTCCCTGGGCGGTATGTACGGCGCGATTACCGAATACCTCGGTTTTGAAATGCTGGATGGCGAATTCAAGGTGATGGGCATGGCGCCCTACGGCGACCCCAGCAAGTACGATCTCTCGCGGCTGGTGGAGTTTGACGGCGATGATCTGCGCGTTAACACCAAGCTGGTGAATGTGGTTGGTTTGCGTCGCTACAAGGAAAAAGGCAAGGGTTATTACTTCACGCCGGAGCTGGTGGAGTGGCTGGGCCCCAAGCGTGAAGGCGATGAAATCGACGACCCGTACATCCACTATGCGGCCTCTGTGCAGGCCTTGCTGGAAGACATCGCGCTGAAGATGATCGACCATTATGTGGGCGACATCATTCGTGAAACCGGCCGCATCTGCATGGCGGGCGGGGTAGCGCTTAACGTTAAGCTCAACCAGCGCATTATTGCTATGCCGGGTGTGAAGGAGCTGTTTGTACAGCCTGCCTCGGGCGATGCGGGCACCGCGCTGGGCGCTGCAAGTTATGTGGCCGCCGAACGTGGCGAACCGGTACAAGCCATGCAGCATGCCTATCTCGGCCCATCATTCACCACGGAAGAGTGCATCGCTGCTTGCGAAGTGCATCCGGCCAAGCCTACTTTCTACCGTATTGAGAATGCCGCACAAAAGGGCGCGGAACTACTGGCTGCCGGCAACCCGCTGGCCTGGTTCCAGGGCCGCATGGAGTTTGGCCCGCGTGCGCTTGGCTGCCGCAGTATTCTGGGGGATCCCAGTCATCCGGGTGTAGCTGATCGCATCAATGCGCAGATCAAATACCGTGAACGCTGGCGCCCATTCTGCCCCAGCATGCTGGATAGAGTGGCCGTCGATCTGCTGCAGACCGAGCATCCCGCACCTTACATGACCTTTACCTTTGATGTGGCGGACCATTGGAAGCCACGTATTCCCGAGGTGGTGCATGAAGATGGCACCGCGCGTGCCCAGGTGGTGACCAGGGAGACCAATCCACGCTATTACGCGCTGATCGAGGAGCTGGAGCGGCTGCGTGGCGTGCCCGTGGTGCTGAATACCTCGCTCAACCGCCGTGGCGAACCCATGATCTGCAGTCCCGCTGATGCCTTGAACATGTTTTATGGCTGCGATCTGCAGTACCTGATCATGGAAGATGTACTGGTCGTCAAAGAGACGGCAACTGCCTGATTTTTCGTCTAGTCCTGTGCGATTATCCCTTGATTTATGGCGGCTTTTGCTCCCCCTTTCATTTGACGGGGGCATGCGCTTTGGGGATAATCCAAGGCTGATCCCACTTTATAAATAGCGCCCAACATCTAATGAAACAAATACTCAACGAGGTTACGGAACGCATTCGCGAACGCAGTGCGCCCACCCGTCAGGCATATCTTCAACGTATCGATCAGATCATTCAGCGCCCACGTGGCGCAGATCGTCTGGGCTGTGCCAATGTGGCACACGCGTTTGCGGCCCTGCCCAACAA
>DATMSO010000019.1:0-24039 GCA_035565335.1 Methylovorus sp. | reverse complement strand
TATACTTGGCAGCATATTTACCTTGATTCAGCTTATGACCACCGACAAAGACAACCCCGACAACGAAGTGCTATGCCACTGCAGCGGCACCAAGCGCGGCCAGATACGCGAGCTTTTTCTGGAAGGGCGCGATCTGGAGGGCATCTCGCGCTGGACGGGTGCGCTGACTGGCTGCGGCGGCTGTGAATGGGATATTGAGTGGTATTTGAAGGAGCTGAAGGAAGAGGGCGCGGGGGCTGCGCCCGTTTCTGCGGCAGTGCCGGAGTCAGGCGAGCCGCCCGCGGGCGATATTCCTCAGGCACCCACAGAGGAGTCTTAGGGCCGATCCGGCTTGGCCTGCGAACATCTGCGGTGCTGAACGATCAGTGCGCTGCTTCCCAGTTACTCCCCACCCCGACTTCTGCCAGCAATGGCACATCCAGTTTTGCTACATCCTGCATCAGCTGCGGCAGTTTTTCCTTCACCAGCGCCAGCTCGTTATCCGGTACTTCCAGCACCAGTTCATCGTGCACTTGCATGATGAGTTTGGTGGCGAGCTTTTCGCTTTCCAGCCAGCCTTGCACGGCAATCATGGCGAGCTTGATGAGGTCGGCCGCGGTGCCTTGCATGGGCGCGTTGATGGCGGCGCGCTCGGCGCCGGCGCGGCGCATGCCGTTTGGGCTATTGATCTCGGGCACCCACAGGCGACGGCCGAAGAAGGTTTCCACATAGCCTTGGGCTTTGGCGCGCTCGCGTGTGTTTTGCATGTAATCGCGCACGCCGGGGTAGCGGGTGAAATAGCGCTCAATGTAATTCTGTGCGGCCAGGCGTTCAATGCCGAGGTTTTGCGCGAGGCCGAAGGCGCTCATGCCGTAGATGAGGCCGAAGTTGATGACTTTGGCGTAACGGCGCTGCTCGCTGCTGACGGCGTCGCGCTCTACGCCAAAGATTTCCGCCGCGGTGGCGCGGTGAATATCCTCACCGGCGGCAAAGGCCGTCAGCAGGCCGTCATCCTGTGACAAGTGCGCCATGATGCGCAGCTCGATCTGGGAATAGTCGGCGGAGACGATGTGCCCGCCCGCAGGCGCCACAAAGGCCTCGCGGATGCGGCGGCCTTCGGCGGTGCGTACCGGGATGTTCTGCAGATTGGGGTCAGAGCTGGAGAGGCGACCGGTCACGGCCACGGCCTGACTGTAGCTGGTGTGCACGCGGCCGGTGGTCGGGTTGATCATGCGCGGCAGCTTGTCGGTGTAGGTGGATTTCAGCTTGGCGAGGCCGCGATATTCCAGCAAGACCTTGGGCAAGGGGTAATCCAGCGCCAGCTCCTGCAGCACGTCTTCATCGGTAGAAGGCGTGCCGCTGGGGGTTTTCTTCAGGGGCTTGATGCCCAGCTTGCCGAACAGGATTTCCTGCAATTGCTTGGGCGAGCCCAGGTTGAAGGGCTGCCCCGCCAGTTCGTAAGCCTGTTGCTCCAGCGCCATCAGCTTCTGGCCGATTTCGTGGCTCTGGCGATTCAGCATGTCGCTGTCGATCAGCACGCCATTGCGCTCGATGGTGAACAGGATATCCAGCACCGGCATCTCGATCTGGCGATAGACGAATTCCAGCCTGGCATCTTCCGCTACCTGCGGATAGAGATTTTCATGCAGTTGCAGGGTGACATCGGCATCTTCGGCGGCGTATTCGCTCGCCTGCTCCAGGGCCACCTGGCTAAAGGATACCTGCTTCGCGCCTTTGCCTGCGACTTGTTCATAGGTGATGGTCTGCACGCCGAGGTGGCGCATGGCGAGATCATCCATGCCATGGGTGCGATGGCTTTCCAGCACATAGGATTGCAGCAGGGTGTCGTGCGCAATGCCATTCAGCGCGATGCCGTGGTTGGCCAGCACATGCTTGTCGTATTTGAGGTTTTGCCCGACTTTTTTGATGGCGGGGTTTTCCAGCAGCGGCTTGATGCGCGACAGCGTGGCGGCAAACGGCAGCTGATCTGGCGCGCCGGGGTAATCATGCGTTAGCGGCAGATAAGCGGCTTCGCCCGCCTTGATCGAAAACGACATGCCGACCAGCTTGGCGGTGAGCGGATCCAGCGAGGTGGTTTCGGTATCAAAGCACACCAGTGCGGCGCTGCTGATCTTGTCCAGCCAGCGTTGCAGGCTGGCTTCATCGAGGATGGTCTCGAACTGGCGGGTAGTGACGCCAGCAGCGGCAAACAGATCCGCCGAGGTGCCTGCTGGCTGTGCCGCCATGGCGGGCAGCGGGGCTTGTGCAGCGGGAACAGCCAGGTCCAGTTCGCGGCGCAGGGTCTTGAATTCAAAACGGTCGAACAGCTCAATCAGCTTTTCGCGGTCCTGCGGACGTGGGGCCAGATCCTCCAGGCTCTCCTGTATGCCTACATCGCAGCGTATGGTGATCAGCTCGCGCGCCGTCGGCAGCCAGGGCAAGGCCTTGCGCAGGTTTTCGCCCACTACGCCGGTAATCTGGTCGGCATGCGCGACGATGTTTTCCAGCGAGCCATATTGCGTGAGCCATTTGACGGCGGTTTTCGGCCCGACTTTTTCCACGCCGGGCACATTGTCCGAGCTGTCGCCGATCAATATCAGGTAATCGACCATCAGGCTGGGTGGTACGCCAAATTTGGCTTCGACGCCTGCCGGGTCCAGCACTTCATCGGTTTTGCGGAAGGCATCGCGCATGGTGTTGACGACGGTGATGTGTTCATTCACCAGCTGCGAAATATCCTTGTCGCCAGTGGAGATGATGACGCGCATGCCTTCGCGCTCCGCCTGCTTCGCCAGCGCGCCGATGACGTCATCGGCTTCCACGCCGTCTTCCACAATCAGCGGCCAGCCCATGGCCTGGATGGCGGTATGCAATGGCTCTATCTGCAGGCGCAGATCGTCGGGCATTGAGGCGCGGTTGGCCTTGTATTCGGGGTAGATGTCGTCACGAAAGGTTTTGCCTTTGGCATCAAACACACAAGCGCTATAATCGGCCGGATAATCTTTATGCAGGCGGCGCAGCATGTTGAGCACGCCCTGAATGGCGCCGGTCGGCTCGTTTTGCTTGTTGCGCAAATCGGGCATGGCATGAAACGCCCGGTAAAGATAGGATGAGCCGTCAACCAATAACAATGTTTTCATAAGGTGCCTTCATAAACTGACTTCTGACGCATGCCGGATATTCAGGATGCCATGCGCCAGTCCCGCATTTTTCCAGGCCCTCAACACGCAAGGTTAAGCCCCATGTCTGCTGCAAAAAAAATCCCGAAACTGATGGACCCGGATCTGATCGAGCATCGACGTTCCTCGCACGAGGCCTGGCATGCACTCGAGATTATGTCAGAATTCGTCGATGCCACCGAACGCCTGAAACAGATTACCCCGGCCGTCTCGATTTTCGGCAGTGCCCGCACGGCACCGGATCATCCTTATTACCAGCTGACGGAAGAAATCGCGCGCCAGCTCTCCGAGGCAGGCTTTAGCGTGATTTCGGGCGGTGGCCCGGGCATCATGGAGGCCGCCAACAAGGGCGCGTTTTACGCCCGCTCGCCCAGCATCGGCCTCAATATCGAATTGCCGCACGAGCAAAAGGGCAACCAGTATCAGGATATCAGCCAGACCTTTCATCACTTTTTCATGCGCAAGGTCATGTTCGTCAAATACGCCTCGGCCTATGTGGTGATGCCCGGTGGCTTTGGCACGCTGGATGAACTGATGGAGGCGTTGACGCTGATACAGACTGGCAAGTCGCGCAAGATACCGATCATTCTGGTGCATGAGCCGTTCTGGAGAGGCATGCTGGACTGGTTCCGCAATACGCTGGTGGCCGAAGGCATGGTGTCGCCGGATGACATGGATCTGGTGCAGGTGATTGATCATCCCGCCGCCGTAGTAGAAGCCATCTTCAAGCACTATGAAACCCGTGGCTTCGAGTTGTCACCTGCCGAGCGCCAGATTCAGCTTTATCTGTGATTGGTGTACGACAAGTTCTGCATATCCATTTTCCCGGCTTGGGGTGGTTTTTGCTAGAATGCCTTCATCCCGCCGCTTTCGTTGTGAAGGCGGCTCAAAGCCTGAGGTGATTATGCGACTGCTTCGTCATTTAGTTGTTCTAGCACTGGTATTGCCATGGCTCGCCCATGCCGCGGACCTGCCCAAGAATCTTGAACCGTTGCCAGAGGCGCCACCGCCTCCAGGCTATGAAAACACACCTGAACCAGAAGTGACCATCACCAAGAAGGGTGAGGACACCATTGAAGAGTACCGCATGAACGGTGAGCTTTACATGATGAAGGTGACGCCTTCGCATGGCGTGCCTTATTACCTGACCAAGGATGACGAGCAAAGCGATTGGGCACGTTCCAATGGGCCAACCCCACCCATCTCCATTCCAAAGTGGGTATTGTTCCGATTCTAGAATCCCGGTGCGAAGTGTTCAGCTCTTCGCCATCTCACGATAAGCGTTATGTCCGTATTCACTACCGTTACTTTCGAGCAGCTCAGCCATTGGCTTGAAGCTTATCCGCTGGGCCAGCTGCGGGATCTGCAGGGCATCGCTTCCGGCATTACCAACACCAATTATTTCGTAACGACCGAGACTGGTCGTTATGTACTCACCCTGTTTGAAGAAAACACGGCGGAAGAGCTGCCGTTCTTTCTTGATCTTATGACCCATCTGGCCGAGCGCGGCATTCCGTGTCCGCACCCGGTCAAAAACCACGCGGGCTCCAGCCTGGGCGAGCTGAATGGCAAGCCAGCGGCGCTGGTGAGCTGCCTGCGCGGCAAATCCCTTGAACATCCTTCCGTTGAGCAATGTGCTGCAATCGGCCGCGTGCTGGCTGACATGCATCTGGCTGGGCTGAGCTTTCCTGCCGGCATGAAAAATCAGCGCGATGGTGACTGGCGGCAGAAGACCGCGGCCAAAGTGGCCCCTTTGTTGCGCCCGGCCGATAAAGCCTTGCTGGATGCACAGCTGCAATTTGAGGCCGAGGCGGATTCGGAATATCTGCCCAGCGGCGTCATTCACGCTGATCTCTTCCGCGACAATGTACTGTTTGATGGCAACGAGCTGGGCGGCATCATTGATTTTTACTACGCCTGCCAAGATGCTTTGCTCTACGACGTGGCCATTGCCGTGAACGACTGGTGCGTGCATGCCGATGGCAGCCTGGACCAGGCCAGAGTCATGGCGCTTATCGAGGCATACCACGCCGTGCGCCCATTGACCGCCGCCGAGATCGAGGCGTGGCCGGGCATGCTGCGCACAGCGGCCATGCGGTTCTGGTTATCGCGCCTGCATGACCTGCATTTCCCTAGTGCCGGGGAACTGACGCACGCCAAGGATCCAGACCATTTCAGAAATATATTGCACAAGCGCATGACGGAGCCGTCAGTGCTGGGGTCGCTACCCGCCTGAGGCGGCGGCCCAAAATCGTCTAAAGGGGAAAAGACATCATGTTCAAGCGTAGCGCCAAAGAAGCCTTCCACTGGGTGAAGGATTGTCTGAGTATCTTCCGGCAGAATCCTGCCATGTGGATGCTGGTGGCCCTGAGCTATGTGCTGCTGTTCATGGTGATTCCCGCCATGGTCTTCTTACCGGTGATCCTCAAATTGCTGGTGGTGATCATGGGGCCGTTTTTCCTGGTGCTGGCGCTGACGCTTTACCGTGAAGCCGACCACGGACGCGATACCGAATTCAGTGACATCGTGGCGCAGGTAAAGCCGCAGATCGGCAAGCTGGTTGCCCTGGGCGGCGCTTGCATGGTCTACGGCATTCTCATTAGCTATGTCACCTCGGGCGATATGCAGGCACTGGATGACATGGTGAACGCCAAGGCTGATGCCGAAGCGCTGGCTACGCGCGCCGTGCCGCTGGCGATCAAGATGCTGGTGTTGATGACACCGATTTTCATGTCCACCTGGTTCGCCCCTATGCTGGTGGCGCATCACCAGTTCTCGGTCTGGAAAGCCATCAAGTCCAGTATTGCGGGCTGCCTGACCAGTGTGTTGTCGCTGACCTTTGCCTGGATATTGCTCACCGCGGGTCTGGCTCTTTGCATGATGGCGACCGGGATTGTGGTGGCGCTGGTGACCGCGATTATCAAACCGGTTGGCCTGATCCTGACTTCGCTGACACTGTTGGCATTTTTGCTGCTGGCCACCTCGCTGATGCTGGGGCTGCAATATGTCAGCTATCGCGACATCTTTGCCAAGAAGCTGGATGCCAAGGCGATGGAGCCTTCCGCTGCATAAAATAGGCGTGGCAACCCGCATCGTTTTGAGCGATGCTCTGCAAACAAAAGGCCCGATTATGCGGGCCTTTTGTTTTATACCTTTTCCAGCTTGGCGTATTCCAGCATGAGCCATTTCATGCCTTCGCTGCCAAAGTTCACCTGCACCCGCATGTCGTTGGCGTTGCCTTCGTAATTCACGACCACACCTTGCCCAAATTTGCTGTGTGCTACGGCCTGGCCTATTTTCCATGGCATGCTGTTTTTCTGTTCGCTGCTGGTGGCGGCTTGCGATACTGGCGACTCGCCATAGCCACCGCGGCCAGGGCTGGCGCGGGTATTCAGGCGCTTCAGCAAGGCCTCGGGTATTTCATCCAGAAAGCGCGATGAAATACCGTAGCGTACCTGACCATGCAGCATGCGGCTTTGCGCGTGGCTCAGGTAAAGACGCTGGCGCGCGCGCGTCACGGCCACGTACATCAGGCGTCGCTCTTCTTCCAGGCCATTCGTTTCATACAGGCTTTGCTCATGCGGGCACAAGCCTTCTTCCAGTCCGCTGATAAATACCGTGCGGAACTCCAGCCCTTTGGCGGCATGCACGGTCATTAGTTGCAAGGCATCGCGGCCGACTTCTGCCTGATGTTCGCCTGCTTCGAGGCTGGCAAAGGTCAGGAAGTCCGTCAGGGTGCCGGCATCCTGATTGTTATTGACGAAGGTAACGGCCGCCGAGATTAATTCATCCAGGTTGGCGATACGGTCTTCGCCTTCCTTTTCATTCTGGTAATGGGTTCTCAGGCCGGAGAGCGTGGTGGCAATCTCGGCCATTTCTGGCAGAGTCAGGCCCGTGGCTTCCTCAGCCATCTGCCGGATCAACGCGACGAACCCTTCCACCCCTTTGCCTGGGCGACCATTGCCCACTTTGTTGATGGCGGCCTGCCACAGGCTGCAGTCTTCGGCGCGTGCGGCTTCCTGCAATTGCTCCAGGCTGCGGGCGCCTATGCCGCGGGTAGGGAAGTTGATCACGCGCAGCAAGGCGGTGTCATCATTCGGGTTGGCAATCAGGCGCAGATAGGCCAGCGCATGCTTGATTTCGGCGCGTTCAAAAAAGCGCAGGCCGCCGTAAACGCGATAAGGCAGACCAGCTGAAAACAGCGCATGCTCCAGCACCCGTGACTGGGCATTGGAGCGATAGAGCAGGGCGATCTCGCTCAGCTCGGTGCCTTCGCTGTGCAGGGATTTGATCTCGTCGACGATAAAGTTGGCTTCATCAATATCGTTATAGGCCTGATACACGCGTATCGGCTCGCCTTTGCCAGCCGAGGTCCACAGGTTCTTGCCCAGGCGGTTGCGGTTATGGGTGATGATGGCGTTGGCGGCATCCAGAATATTGCCGTGCGAGCGGTAGTTCTGTTCCAGCTTGACGATATTGCGTACATTAAAGTCTTGCTCAAAGTCGCGCATATTGCCCACGCGCGCGCCGCGGAAGGCATAAATCGACTGGTCGTCATCGCCCACGGCAAACACGCAATTGTCCGCCCCGGCCAGCAGCTTCAGCCACAGGTATTGCAGGCGATTGGTATCCTGAAACTCATCGACCAGGATGTATTTGAAGCGGCTCTGGTAGTGCTGGCGTATGCTGGCATCGCGGCTCAGCAGCTCATAGCAGCGCAGCAGCAGCTCGGCAAAATCGACCACCCCTTCGCGCTGGCACTGGCGGTCGTACTCTTCAAAAATCTCCCGCATGCGTTGGGAGTGCGCGTCATAGGCATCCACCGCATTTGCCCGCAGGCCTTCTTCCTTGCAGCTATTGATATAGCCCATGACCTGCTTGGGTGGAAATTTTTCATCATCCACATTCATCTGCTTCATCAGGCGTTTGATGCTGGATAACTGGTCGGCGGTGTCCAGAATCTGGAAGGTGGCTGGCAGCAGGGCTTCGCGGTGATGCGCCCGCAGCAAACGGTTGCATAGACCATGGAATGTACCTGCCCACATGCCGCGCACATTGATCGGCAGCATGGCGGAAAGCCGCGTCAGCATTTCCTTGGCCGCTTTATTGGTAAAGGTCACCGCCAGCAAACCATTGGGCGATACTTGTCCGGTCTGGATCAGCCACGCAATGCGGGTGGTGAGTACGCGGGTCTTGCCGCTACCTGCACCGGCAAGTATCAGTGCAGATTGGTGCGGCAGCGTGACCGCCTCAAGTTGCTTGTCGTTCAGGCCTTCGAGCAGAGAGGTAGAGGGGTGTTGTGCGTTCATGCGCTAATTATCGCAGGTCACACTGGGGAAGAGAACCTAAAACCGGAGGGGAAGGCTGGGAATGTTAAAAAATGAAAAATCGGGGATCATGTCTGACAATTTTAGAAATTGTCGGAACTAAACGCGAGTGACTTCGTCTTACTTTGCAGATGGCGCAAGTCATCTCCCGCTTCTCCTCCCTGAGCGGGAAGCCTTATCTGATGAGGCTGCTTGATCCCCGATTTTACTCCCCTTTAATCGGGGTTTTTTTTGCCTGTCGCTCTTGTTAATCCTTGCGAATCTCTGGCGCTGAGGCGTTTCTGAAACGGATTATAACCCGCCCACTGTTAAATTGTAAAAAAATGTAACAGAACGCAAAAGCCTCCCGATACTGTGGCCATCAGGCCCGTATCAGGAGGTCGGTTACTCGGGGACAACTCACATGGGTCAGTCTGTCACTACGATGATGCTCACCCGGCGATTTTCGGCGCGGCCCGCAATGGTGGCGTTGCTGGCCACCGGGCTTTGCGAGCCCATGCCGCGCACGATGATGCCGCTTTTCGGCATACCGGATTCGGTAAAGGCATCAGCCACCGCCAGCGCCCGTTGCTCGGAGAGTTCGACATTGTAAGATTCGCGACCGGTCGCATCCGCGTGGCCTTCAATACGCATCTTGTTCAAACCCACCGACAGCAGTGCCTTGCTGACCTTTTGCACAATCTGGCGGCTTTTGGGATTAAGCACGGACTGATTAGTATCAAACAGCAACTTATCGGCGAAACTCAGCGCCCAACCATCATCCGTATGCACAAACCCTTGTTCTTTCAGGGTGCGGATCTGCTTTTGTCGCAGGGTTTCCTGCGCGGGGGCAACCGGGGTGGATTTACACGCGGTGAGACTTAATGCAAGGATACTGGCGAGTAGGGCATAACAAAAAATCGAACGTAACAATGAATACACTTTAAAACCTCATATCTTGAAATGTGGGGGAAAACCCTGTGTTGAATATCCCACGCTGACTGCTGAGCCTTATGGTTGGCGCTTGATGAATTCCGTTATTTAATTTCGTCGCTTACGAGTTCGTTGTTTACAAGCCGATGGCCCAGCTGCCGCGCCCTTGGTCCTTCGCGCGGTACATGGCTTCATCGGCGGCGGCAAGTAGCTCTTGCGCCGTGCGCGCATGGTCGGGGAAGAGCGCAATGCCGATGGTGACCGAGCTGGTAATCAGCTCGCCATTGGGCAAGGTGATGGGCGATTGCATCTGATGCGCGATTTTTTCGGCGATATGCACGGCATCTTCGGCATGCTTGATGGGTTTGAGCAGCGCGGCAAATTCATCTCCACCGAGGCGGGCGACAATATCACTCTCACGTAACTGGCCGCTGATGCGCAGGGCCATGATTTTCAGCACTTCATCGCCGGCGCCATGGCCATAGGTATCGTTGATTTCCTTGAAATGGTCGCCATCCATGAACATCAGCGCCATAGCATTGCTGTGGAATCTCGCATCGCGCACCGCATGCTCCAGCTCGGATTCGAGCAGGCTGCGGTTGGATAAGCCGGTCAGGCTGTCATGGTTGGCGCGGTATGCCAGCGTGTCGTGTTCACGCTTGACGTGGCGCTGCCAGGTGGCGAGCTCGTCCATCAGGGCGTTGAAGTCCTGGTTGAGCTGATTGAGCTCGGCGATATCGGCAGCAGGCGCGCGCAAGCCAAAGCTGCGGTATTGCCGCACACGGTGCGCGGTATCCGCGAGAATGTTCAGCGGACCGGAAATCCCGGCATGCATGCGACGGGAGAGCGCCAATGCCAATAAGGTACTGAATGCCATGCACGCCAGAATGCACGCCAGCCCGGTGATCATGTATTCCAGCAGCAGGCGGCTGTGCGGAACCAGGCGGATGCGGCCTATGGTCATGTTGTCATGGGTGACGGGGTAGTAATACGGCTCGGGCATGACGATATTCGCCAGCCAGCTTTCCACATGGAAAAGCGCTCCGGTCTGCGGACGTTTCCAGTTTGCCAATGGCGTGCCATTACGCCCGATGACCCGAATCTCTGCGACATCCTCGCGTTTGCCTACCTTGTCGATGGCTTCCTGCACGGCGAGCTCATCGTTGAACAGCACCGCCGCTTCCACCGTATAACTCAGCGAGCGCGCGACCAGCTGCATGTTTTGAACCGCATACGCTTGCAAGGCGTAGATGCCGGCAAGGGTCAGGGCCAGCCCGGAGGAGATCACCGCGATCAGCGCCACACTGAGGTGAGCGCGGCGCAACACCTGATCGAGGCCAGGGAGTGAGGTGCGGGGGGAACTCATGGCGAGGCCTTGCGTTTCCCCAGTTGCAGCACATTCGGATGAATACGCAAACCGCTGCGTGCAATGGTGTCGAGGTTGACTTCGAAGTAAATGTTTTCTTCCCGGAACAAGAGGCAGAACATGCCGCCGGCACTGCAGGAAGGCGGCGGCTCGCTGATGATCAGCACCGGCTGGCCGATCAGCTGCGCCAGCAAGGCTTCACGTTCGCCATGTTCCATGGTGCCGAGATAGGCAATCTGGCATTGGGCAACGGCCTCGGGCGTATGCAGGGCAAGCTGACGCACGGTGATACGAGGGTGGGCGGGATTGGGGACACCTGCAATCAATGCTTCTGCATAACGGGAGTCGCCGGTAATGCATAACTGAAGTTCGGGAAAGGGCGCAGGCCAGCGCGTATAGCTGACGATGCCGTAGACGATTTGCGCCACCTGTTTGCCACGCGCGATGTCATCGCTGGCCGCGGCATGGCAGAGCTGGCTGAACAGCAGGCAGGCGAAACCCAGCCACGTCAACAGCAAAGCTGAAGGACGGCTGCTGCGCAGGCCGGAAAATGGTGCAAAACGGTAAATTTAACAACCCCTAGTCAGTCAAACATGACGGGTTACCCGTAAGCGCCCGTTCTTTATTTATAGGCGTAAGTATGGCCTGAAATGGATGAGCTGCATAGCCATCTGGCTGTGCAGCCATGGCCGTACAGGGCTTGCGGACTATGTTGTACGTGGGTGTGGGTGCTAGGGGAAACGCTCAGGCCGCAGGCAGATGGACTTCAAATCGCATGAGATGGCCGGGGGCCAGCGCCTGTATGCTGCCGCCATGTGCCTCGATAATCGATCTGGTGATGGCGAGTCCCAGGCCGGTGCCTTCGGTCTCGCGCTGGCGGGAAGGGTCCACCCGGTAAAAGCGGTCGAATACCCGGGCCAGCGACTCCGGCGGGACAGGCTCGCCGGCATTGTCCACCCAGACGATGGTAGGCTCAGCATCGCGTTCCTGTATGGTGATGGTGATTGCCTGCCCCGGCGGGGTGTAGCGCACGGCATTGGAGAGCAGGTTGCTAAAGGCGCGGCGTATCATCAGCCGGTCGCCCGCCAGGCGTGCATTGCCATGCCGCGAGATGGACACGCCTTTTTCCGCCGCCAGTGCATCGTAAAACTCGATGACGGCATCCACTTCGGCGCCCAGCTCCATGATTTCACGATGCGGCACCAGCAGGCCATTGTCGGCTTTGGCCAGAAACAGCATGTCCGCGATCATGCGCGAGAGCCGTTCGTACTCTTCAATATTCGAATACAGAATCTCCTGATATTCCTCGCTGGAGCGCGCTTGCGACAGCGCCACATGGCTCTGCGTCATGAGATTGCTGACCGGCGTTCGCAGCTCGTGGGCAATATCCGATGAAAATTCGGAAAGCCGCATAAAGGATTCCTGCAGGCGCTGCAGCATGTCGTTAAACGAGACGCCCAGCTCGACCAGCTCACGCGGCAGGGAGGCCGTGTCGATGCGATCGCCCAGGCGGCTGGCGGAGATATTGCCCGCCATGCGCACAAAGTCGCGAATCGGTCGCAAGCCTCGCCGTGCAGCAATCCAGCCCACGGCCACCAGAAAGAGCATGCCGGTGCCGAGGTAAAGCCATAAGGTGCGCTGAAAGTGATGGATGAAATGGTCATGGTGGCCGATATCGACCGCAATCGCGACATTCAGCGGCGAGCGCTCCGGGCTTGTGGCTAACTGAACCACCAGCCCGCGGTAGGTATGCCCATGCTGCTGCCAGCGTTGCAGGTGGGCGCTTTGCGGAGCGTAAGGTGGCGGATCAGCAGGCAACAAGCCAGCAGGAAAGCTGGCTTCCATGGAGCGATAAACCGGCTGCCCATCGGGCCGGTACACCAGGACAGACAAGGCATGATGCCCAATCAGCGCGTCATTCAGCCGTTGTGGCAGTGGCTGGCGATCCGAGGCGGCTGCTGAATTCAAGGTTTGCGAGTCCAGGGCATGCTGGATGAGCTCCAGCTTGCCCTGTATTTCCATCAGGTCTTCTTCGGCAAAGTGACTATCCACCGCGTAGCTGGCAATGGCGCCGATGGCGATTATGACTACCGCGGACAGCAGCGCAAAAATCAGCGTGATGCGGGTGACGATGGAGGTATGCAGGTTCATGCCGCCTCTGGAACATCCAGCACATAGCCCATGCCGCGCACGGTATGAATCAGCTTGGGTTCATAAGGATCATCAATCTTGGCGCGCAGACGCCGCATGGCGACCTCGATGACATTGGTGTCGCTGTCAAAATTCATGTCCCACACCTGCGAGGCAATCAGCGAACGCGATAACACTTCGCCGCGCCGGCGCACCAGTAATTCCAGCAATCCGAATTCCTTGGCAGTGAGCTCGATCTTTTTGCCATCCCGCTGCACGCGCCGCCGTAATACATCGATTTCCAGATTGGCGACCTGCAGCACATCGGCTTCGCGCGTTCTGCCGCGGCGCATCAGGGTGCGGATGCGCGCCAGCAACTCGGAAAAGGCAAAGGGCTTGACCAGATAATCGTCGGCGCCCAGCTCCAGGCCTTTGACGCGGTCTTCGACGAGGTCACGCGCCGTTAGAAAAAGCACCGGTGTATGCCTGCCCGCCGCGCGCAGGGCAGAAATGATCTGCCAGCCGCTGGCCCGCGGTAACATCACATCGAGGATGATCAAATCGTGGTTTTCATTGAGGGCCATATGCTGCCCATCCAGGCCATCGTTGACCAGGTCCGTGACAAAGCCGGCCTCGGTCAGGCCTTTGCGCAAATACTCGCCGGTTTTGTGTTCGTCCTCGACTACTAGAATTCGCATGGAGAAGCCAGATGGTGGTGTAGAGGGTGATTGTGCCGCAAACCATCGCAGCTCGCAGCAAGATGACAAAAATGTAATCTGCATGTCAGCTGCCTGTCGGATGGTGGCGGGCATCATGCCCTCATGAACGTATTCCCGTCTATCCGTATGCCATTGATGGTGTCGCTTGTGCTGGTCAGCCTGCTGCCCGGCTGCGCCACGTTTTCCCGTGATGGCGGCTTTGATCAGGTGGCCGCTACGGTGAAAGCGAAAACCGGCCAGGACATCCGCTGGGTAAAGTCTGAAGGCGAGCGCCACGCGCTGGATGCGCATATCGCCCAACAATTGCAGCAGCCTCTCACCGTGGACGATGCCGTGCAGATTGCCTTGCTGAATAACCGCGGCTTGCAGGCATCGTATGCCGAATTGAGGATTTCAGAAGCCGATCTGGTGCAGGCCGGGCGCTTGCCCAATCCGCGCTTTTCCATGCTGCGCGCCAGCCGCGATGGCGAATACAAGATTGAACAGGCGCTGACCTTCAATATTTTTTCGCTGGTGACCATGCCCAAGGCGACCGACATCGAGCGTCGGCGTTTTGAGCAAACGCAGCGCCAGGTTTCGCTGGAGGTGCTACGCCTGGCGAGTACCACCCGCAAGGCCTATTTCACCGCGCTGGCGGCGGCACAATCCGAGCGTTACATGCAGCAGGTGCTGCGGGCAGCCGAGACCAGCGCCACGCTGGCGCAGCGCATGAAGCGGGCCGGTAACTGGAGCACGCTGGATGAAGCGCGTGAACAGGGCTTTTATGCCGATGCCACGCTGGGCGCGGCCCGGGCCCAGCAGGCCAGTTTGCAGGCTAGGGAGCAGCTTGCCCGGCTGATGGGGCTTGAGCACGCGCAGTACAGCTTGCCCGAGCGCATGCCGGATTTGCCGGTAGAACTGCAAGCGGCGGCGAATCTGGAGCAGACCGCCATGCAGCAGCGCATGGATTTGCAGATGATGAAGCTGCAAACCGAAGCCCTGGCCGGGCAGCTGGGGCTCACCAGAACCACGCGTTTTATCAATGTGCTGGAGCTGGGGCCGGCGCGTGTGCTGGAGGGGCGACGCTCAGACCCGTATAAAAACGGGGTCGAAATTTCGCTGGAGATTCCCTTGTTTGATGGCGGTGGTGCCCGCGTGGCAAGGGCGGAGGCGACTTATATGCAGGCCGTGAACCAGCTAGCGCAGGCGGCGGTGGAGGCGCGCTCTGAAGTGCGCGAGAGCTATGGGCGTTATCACAGCAGTTACGATATCGCCCGGCATTACCGCGACAGCGTGGTACCCCTACGCCAGAAAATCGCGGAAGAGAATCAGCTGCGCTATAACGGCATGCTGGTCAGTGTATTTGATTTGCTGGCAGATGCCCGGGCGCAAATCGCCAGTGTGAATAGCTATATCGAAGCCTTGCGCGATTTCTGGCTGGCGCAGAGCGATATGGAAATGGCCTTGATCGGTAAACCCGATTTTACGGAATCGTCTGCGGCACAGACTCGCGAATGAACCCAGCGCATCAACAACACAGGATAACAACATGGTATCTCGACGCGACTTTTTGAAAGGCGCCAGTCTGGCCGGCGTGGCCGCCACCGCGGCGACGGTCAGCAAGGTCGCCATGGCCGCTTTGCCGGAGGTAGTCTCGGTGAGCGATGCCGAAACCCAGGGGCCGCGCATGCCCGATAACGGCCGCCCGTATAACCCGGTGGTCACCCTCAACGGCTGGACCCTGCCATGGCGCATGCGCAATGGGGTAAAGGAGTTTCACCTGGTAGCAGAGCCGGTGGTGCGCGAGCTGGCGCCGGGCATGAAAGCGCATTTATGGGGCTACAACGGCCAGAGCCCCGGCCCCACCATTGAGGTGGTGGAGGGCGACCGCGTGCGAATTTATGTGACCAATCGCTTGCCTGAGCATACTTCCATGCACTGGCATGGCCAGCGCTTGCCCAATGGCATGGATGGCGTCACCGGGCTTACCCAGCCCGGCATCAAGCCCGGCAAGACCTTTGCCTATGAGTTCGTCGCGCAGCGGGCGGGGACTTTCATGTATCACCCGCATGCCGATGAAATGACGCAAATGGCCATGGGCATGATGGGCTTCTGGGTAACCCATCCCAAAAACCCCGCCACCATGGCGGTGGACCGCGATTTTGTCTTTCTGATCAATGCCTACGATATTGACCCTGGCGCCTATACGCCGCGCATCAATACCATGCTGAATTTCAATCTGTGGACCTTCAATAGCCGTGTGTTTCCGGGCATCAGCCCCATGGTGGTGAACCAGGGTGACCGGGTGCGCATCCGCGTGGGCAATCTCAGCATGACCAATCATCCCATTCATATTCACGGTCACGAGTTCATGGTCACCGGTACCGATGGCGGCTGGGTGCCGCCCAGCGCGCGCTGGCCCGAAGTGACCACCGATATTGCTGTGGGGCAGATGCGGGCGCTGGAATTCAAGGCCGATGCGCCCGGCGACTGGGCGTTTCATTGCCATAAAAGCCACCACACCATGAATGCCATGGGGCATGAGGTGCCGACCATGCTGGGCGTTGAGCAGCGTGATCTGCAACAGCAGCTGCAAGGCCTGTTGCCAGACTATATGGCCATGGGCCAGCATGGCATGGCGGATATGGCCCAGATGCAGATGCCGCTGCCGGACAACACCTTGCCCATGATGTCGGGCCAGGGGCAGTTTGGCGGCGTGGAAATGGGCGGTATGTTTACCACCGTCAAAATCCGCAAGGGCATCGCCAGACATGATTACCGCGACCCCGGCCATTATCAGCATCCGGCTGGCACGGTGGCCTGGGAAGTGGAAAACGATCTGCCTCCAGTCGAACGCCCTGCGCAAACCGATCTCCCCGCCGAGGTCGAGTTGCAAGTGCGCAAGCCTGGCGATCATATGCAGCATTAACCTGAATGGATGTGAACCATGAATACCCCTGTACTGCGTGTTTTATTAAGTATTCACCTGATCGGCCTGACGACCTTGCCGCTCGCTGCAATGGCGCATGAAGGCATGGCCCACGAGGCGGCGACGACTTCTGCGGCGGATGCCGACATCAGTCTCACCCAAGGCGAGGTGCGCAAGGTCAATCTGGCGCAAGGCACTATCACCTTGCGGCATGGCGATATCAAAAATCTCGGTATGCCCGCCATGACCATGGTATTTGTCGCGCAGGATAAAGCCTTGCTGAATGGGCTGACAGAAGGCGACCATGTGGTGTTTCGCGCCGAGCAGCTGAATGGTGTATTGATGGTGGTGGCCATCCGCAAAGAGGCGGCAAGCGCTTCGCCAGCACCGGCACCATAAATCCGGCATGCTTGAGTCCGGCGCCATAGTCGCACGGCAAAGACAACAGGCGCGCGCAAATGACAGGCCTGGCTGGCTGCAGGTGATGCACATGGCGTTTGCCCATAAAAAAAGCCCCGGTATTACCCGGGGCTTTTTTACGTGATGGCGAGGCGGATAGCCTCTGCATCAGGCCTTGATTACATCATGCCGCCCATGCCACCCATACCGCCCATGTCGCCGCCGCCCATTGCAGGCGCGTCTTCCTTAGGCAGTTCTGCAACCAGTGCGTCGGTTGTCAGAATCAGGGATGCAACAGACGCTGCATTTTGCAGTGCGGAACGGGTTACCTTGGCTGGGTCCAGAACGCCCAGTTCAACCAGGTCACCGTAAGTACCGTTGGCAGCGTTGTAACCGTAGTTACCCTTGCCTTCCAGCACCTTGTTCACCACAACAGATGGCTCGTCACCGGCGTTAGCCACGATCTGGCGCAGTGGCTCTTCAATCGCGCGCAGCACGATCTTGATACCAGCGTCCTGATCAGGATTGTCGCCCTTCAGTTCCTTGATGGCAGCACGGGCACGCAGCAGAGCAACGCCGCCACCAGCCACGATACCTTCTTCAACAGCAGCGCGGGTAGCGTGCAATGCATCTTCCACACGTGCTTTCTTTTCCTTCATTTCGATTTCGGTAGCAGCGCCAACCTTGATCACCGCAACACCGCCAGCCAGCTTGGCTACGCGCTCTTGCAGTTTTTCACGGTCGTAGTCGCTGGTTGCGTCTTCGATTTGCTTCTTGATCTGGTCAATGCGGCTCTTGATAGTGTCTTCAACGCCAGCACCGTCGATGATGGTGGTGTTTTCTTTGCCCACTTCAATACGTTTGGCTTGGCCCAGGTCGTTCAGGGTCACGCTTTCCAGCTTCAGGCCCACTTCTTCAGCAATCACGGTACCGCCGGTCAGGATGGCGATATCTTCCAGCATGGCCTTGCGACGGTCACCAAAACCAGGAGCCTTAACAGCTACTGTCTTCAGAATGCCGCGGATGTTGTTCACTACCAGAGTAGCCAGTGCTTCGCCTTCGATATCTTCAGCGATGATCAGCAGAGGACGGCCAGACTTCGCTACTTGCTCCAGGGTTGGCAGCAGGTCACGAATGTTGGAGATCTTCTTGTCGTGCAGCAGCACGAATGGATTTTCCAGCAGGGCGATTTGACGCTCTGGGTTGTTGATGAAGTAAGGGGACAGGTAACCACGGTCAAACTGCATGCCTTCTACAACATCCAGTTCGTTTTCCAGGCCGGAACCGTCTTCCACGGTGATCACGCCTTCTTTGCCTACCTTGTCCATTGCGTCAGCAATGATCTGACCGATGTCAGCATCGGAGTTGGCGGAGATGGAACCTACCTGTGCAATTTCCTTGCTGGTAGTGGTTGGCTTGGAGATCGCCTTGATTTCTTCCACGATCGCCACAACAGCTTTATCGATACCGCGCTTCAGGTCAGCTGGGTTAAAACCGGCAGCTACGTACTTGAAGCCTTCGCGCACGATGGCTTGAGCCAGAACGGTCGCAGTGGTGGTGCCGTCACCGGCGTTGTCGGAAGTTTTGGAAGCCACTTCCTTCACCAATTGCGCGCCCATGTTTTCCAGCTTGTCTTTCAGCTCGATTTCCTTGGCAACGGATACACCGTCCTTGGTCACAGTAGGGGCGCCGAACGAGCGCTCCAGCACAACGTTACGGCCTTTAGGGCCCAGTGTTACCTTGACAGCGTTTGCCAGAATGTTCACGCCGTTAACGATTTTGGCACGTGCCTCATCGCCAAAAATTACTTGTTTTGCAGCCATTGTTAATTCTCCTGAATCTAGATTCGGTTAAGGGATGCGTCGCAATTAAGCTTCAACAACGCCCAGAATGTCTTCTTCACGCAGTACCAGTACTTCCTCGCCGTTAACCTTCACAGCCTGGCCTGCATACTTGCCGAACAACACCTTGTCGCCCACTTTCACATCCAGAGCAATAGCCTTGCCGCTGTCATCTTTCTTGCCAGGGCCAACAGCGATGATTTCGCCTTGATCAGGCTTCTCAGCAGCTGTATCTGGAATGACGATGCCGGATGCTGTTTTACGTTCTTCTTCCAAGCGCTTAACAATCACGCGGTCATGCAAAGGACGAATTGCCATGAGTTACTCTCCTTAATAAAGTCATTTTTGACGTTAGGTTGATCAGAATTCGGGTAGGGTAGGGTGCTGTTTAGCACTCAACCCTATAGAGTGCTAATAATAAGGGCGAGGGTGGGTTTTTTCAAGAGAGCAGAAATATCTTTTTTGTCGTTTGCAATTTATCTTTGGATTTTTGCAGATTAACTTAAGACTTCAAATTCCATGTATTTTTAATCAGAAATGTATCTTTAATTAAGATCTTAAGATATATAGAGTTATTAGGCTCGGTCAGATATCAGATAAGATTGATTGCTGAGTGAATAAACCCTGAAGGATTACAAGTCCATTCTTGTGTATGGTACTTGCCCAGCGTTCAGCAGCGTAACGCAACGATTGGCGAAGACGATTGGCACAGCAAGTGCACCCAAATGTTGGGCACGCGTCAAACCAACGTAGAGCACGCGCTTGGCCTCTGCGTCGGCGCGCGCTTCCCACGACTCGAAAAGAGCTTCACTCCGGTTTTCAGAAGCACGATCGGGTGGAATCACGACGCACACTGCACCGTACTCACGGCCTTTCGCCTCGTGAATATTGGCACACGCAAGGCCAAGATCGATCGGCATTTGAAGATGGTTCGACCATTGCCCGTTGGTTGGACGCCGAAAGAAATTACGCACGGTCACACCGGCCGGTAGCGGCAGACCCAGTCGTTCCATCTCCTCATGCACACAGGCAATCCAGGCAAGCCGATCAGCATCGGTATCCCCGCACTTTCTGGGAAGACTCATGAGGAAACTCAGTGCACGTCTTCGAACTGCTCGTCGATCCATACCAAGACGTTCGGCGGTTCTCAATAGATGCTCGTTTGGTTGGCGTAGTCCCATGAGATCCAACAGCACCGTCTCCATTACCTGAAGCACAGCCTCTCTTGATCGCGCCGTCGCAGCGGGTGACCAGAATTCCGCCACTTTCCGAGCCAGCGACTCAATCCGCGAGCTTCCGTTCGAATCATTGGTGGTCGCACCAGCAGCCCGCTGCGCAACCTTGCCTGAATGTGCCAGGATAATTGCGTCCGTCGAATCCAAGCCAAGTTCAGCAACCCGATCAAGGAAAGCCTGACCGATCGTCGCTGTTGGGCCACGGCCACCGTATGTTAGAAGCAAAACTGGATGTTCAATATTCGCAGTGTCACCGACAGACTGATCTACCTGACCAGTATTCCTAAGTGTGGCGGCTAACCGGCAGACCGCAGGGCTGCTACGGAAATTGCCCGTTAACCCTCGATGCGATTCAACGGGATACGTGTCCTTGAGTTCCTGAACCTTTGCAGGATTGCCGTTACGAAATTCGTAGATCGCTTGGTCGGGGTCGCACACGAAGGTGACTTGTACGCCGTGCGCTCTGAGCCAAGACAGGATTTGCAGATCAAGCGGATTGCAATCCTGACCTTCGTCCACCATGACTTCGTGGAAACGTGCCGCCAGCGACCGACCGAGTGCTCCGCCATTCAATGGATCACGAATCAACCTCAACGTTTGAACGCGGGCGTCGCCGGCACTCATATAGCCTGCCTGCAACAAGCCACGTCGCCGGTGCGCCGCCGCCTGTTGATATCGGACCTGATGCTGGCGCACATGGTTTTGCAATCCGGGGTGCCCGATCCTCTCTGGATCAATGATATTGGTTTCCGGGTCAAACAAATCTAGGCTCACCGGATCACCTCTAAAGGCGAATTGCCCAGACAACCGGATTTCTATGCCAAGAGTGTCCCAGCTATCGAGGATGATTGGTCGCGTCGTGCTTGTTGCCGCGCTGCTTGGCAGTACCACGAAATGCCTGACGAAAGCATCAAGCGTTCCCATGAAACTAGGATACTTCAAGAGCGAGTCGAGCCCTGCGGCCTGGCAGCGTTCGCGAAACTCATCGACGGCAGAGTTTGTGAACGAGAGTATCGCCACACCACGTCGTGGGGGCAATGTGGCTGCGATCCTAACTAGGCGAGCAATTATCGTGCGGGTCTTTCCTGCGCCGGGGCAAGCATGAACGAAGGCCCCACCAACGTGTGCGGCGAATGCCTCCTGCTCTGCCGTCAGACCGTGAATGCCAGTCATGCTTGCGAAGCGCCACGAATTGCATCAGCGAGATAGGGCGGTACGACAAATGGTTCGCCTGCCGCAATACGTGAGGCCATGGCCTGGGCCAGGTCACCCTTGCGGGTCTTTTTCGCCTCAATCAGCTTGAGAAATGCATCGGGGCGGTTTTGCGCTGCGACTTTCTCGATTTTATCTTCCCAGTCGCGACGCGAGTTGCGATGCAGACGAAGAAACGCACTCTTGAGAAAGGCTTCATTTCCAGCGCTGAAAATCTCGTGCTCCAACGTGTGCTGATTGGTTAGAACGGTCAGCACCTGCGGTGCACCATGCGTTGCGGCGAGGTTTTCCAGATCAACCTTCCGATTTCCCAACACAGTTGGGTCCGCGTCGGTGATCACAATCAGCCGGTCAGCGATGCGTGCATCGCCATGTGGGCGTAGCAGCACCTCTACGTAGGGGCGGAAGTCAACGCCTTCGATCGGCACGATGACTGCCCCCTTGAACCGGAGCCATCCATCGGCATCACCGACGAGAACAAGTTTCTGTGCCAATACGGGCAACAGCAGCGCCTCCGCGATTCCTTCCACAAGGATGGCTCTATTGCCAAACAGCAGCGCGGAGCGCGTCACGTCCAGATAGCGGCTGATCTTATCCAGTGTCTTTGGCTTGAGCCCGATTTCGGCAATGGGCACACTGACCGATTCTGAAACCGCCACCCCGTTTTGGTCGCGACGACGCGAACGCATGACCACTAGATGCATTGGAGAGACCCATGCCGTCAGGTTCGGCGAATGGGTGGTCACGACGATCTGTATGCGACCTTCCGGCTTGCCAGGCTCGATGACACGATCAGCCGATTGGCGCGCTTGGTCTAGCAGGAATTCAAGCACAAGCACCTGCAACTGCGGGTGCAGATGCGCTTCAGGTTCTTCGACGAGGAAAATCGTGAGGTCGGCTTCCTTGGCTTTGGCCAGTTCGACCACCACCGTGGCCATATAAAGAAGATTGGAGTAGCCCAAACCAGACGCCCGGATGTCTTCGGGTACGAGACCAGAATCTGCCAGACGAAACCTCAAATCACGAGCGACGTCGAGTAGGGTTTCGGCGCCGAAGTCCAGCGTTGCCGTTTGCGGGCGAACCCCATTGGTCAGCAAACCTAGGGCGGTACCAATCTCCGTGTTCATTGTGGTTAGGATGCCGGGCCGTTCATCCGCGCGCCTGACGCCAGCGAGGAAATCATGTTCTTGATCCTTTGGTAGGAAGTTGCGCAGTAGCGCCATGACCCGTGTACCGCTGCCAGTGCCAAGCGCTTGATGCGCATCGCGTAAAGGAGGCAGGTAGACATGCCGGATCAGTTCAGAGGACCCGGCTTCCGGCTCGTTGGTGTCGAAGCGCCCGGCCCAAACCGTGGTTTTGCCACGCGGCGCGCGCTCGGACCGTGACTCATACCGATAGCCGAAGACGGCTTCGTTCTTGGTGGGATCTGGGACCGCCGAGATCAGCAGTCCTTTCAGCGTGTCGCTGAGTTCTCGGAAAACACCTTCGATTTGGAAGTTCGGGACAGTCGCGTGCCGTCGTACATCTTCATCCTCCGGATACCGCTCCCGGCGTCCGCTCAACGGCAAGGTAAGCAACCGGATCGCGTCTACGACGTTAGATTTGCCACCATTATTCTCTCCCACCAAGACCGTCAGGTCGGGACGGAGGCTGACGGTCACATTGTCGCAAGACCGAAAACGCGAAATTGTTAAACCGCCCAAATACATGAAGCCTCCCTCGCCAGGCTCCACATGCCTGGGCATCTTATTTTGCGTTGCCTTCTTGCACTTGCTTATAGGCTGACTGTGACCACCAAGCGTTATCAGCGCTTTCGTAGCAATTTGTCAATGTCCGTCTCAGTTCCGCGATCTCCGTCAACTAACCAAGGTGCCATTTCTAAAAGCTTGTAGTACATGTGTTTATGCCGATAGGAAAGGTCAAGAATTACTCCTGTGAGACTTCCTAGGATCATTCCGACAGAAACCGATTGAATAATCAACACAATACTTGGCCTCGCACCAAAAAGTATCCATCCAATCCAGATGCCCGCTAGAAGGCCAACTACAGTTAATAAAGCTGACGCCGTTGACGTAGGCATAATGGGTTTATTTAAACGTACGATTCCACTTGGCGTTATGCTGAATAAGAATAAACGGTGAAGCCTTTTCGTCTCAGAGTTACTTAGGGGCTTTGTTTCAAACCACTGACGTACTTGCTTCTTGACCTTCTTGGTTTCTTTACTTAATAAAAACCATCTACTTGATTCTTTAGAAGTAGCCATTGGCTTGTTTGCTGGAAAGCCCTGTAATGTCATTCGCCATGCCCTTACTGACTCATCAATCCCTCTACCTGCGTGCTCATCCCACATTTTAATTACTGGACTCAAAAAGTCTAATTCATCATCAGTGTTATTTTGCATGTTCTATCATACCTGCACTGTCGCTAAGATCCTGTTTCTCATTTAATTTGCTTTGAATAAGGTGGGATCGAATGAGATCAAACATGACGAAACGTTTCTCTGCAGATAGTTCTTCACCAAGTGCTTTTTCATTCTGAGCTAACAGATCGAAAACTTTCCGCTCAATCGCCTGCATTTCTTGCTGTGGTAGAGCAGTATGGTTCACCCGGACACCGAAGAGCAAATAAGTAAGATCCACTCCGGATTCAACAATGGCAGCCAGATATCGGACAGAAGGGGAGTTAACTTCTGCTTCGTATTGATACTGGGTAAATCGCTGGACACCAGCCCTCTCACCAAAATCTGTCTGGTTGAGGCCTAAGCGTTTCCTTTCCTCCTTAAGTCTGTCACCAAACCCTGGAGGAAGCTTTTCGAATGTTTTGAACATTTCC
>DATMSO010000018.1:0-18433 GCA_035565335.1 Methylovorus sp. | reverse complement strand
GAGCGCACTGCCCACCTCCCCCATGCGGCTACGCACGATGAGTTCGTAGTCAAACAGCTGCTGCATGGCCTCCCGGCCTTGCAAGCGCAGTGGTTCCAGGCCTTGGGGAAACTGCGCTTCCAGCGCAGGGCAATGCAGGGTAAGCAGGCGGCGATGGGCTAGCAATGAGGGCAGCATGGGGACAGGTCCGTGGGATTGGGCGGAACTGATGATGCACAGGATTGCGAAATCGGGAAATTGCCCCAAGGGGCGAGCGCTTAACTAAGGGGGACTGATAGTAAAAATGACAGAGGTTTTAAAGAGGCATTGAATGGGTAGCTCAGGCATACACCAAGCGGTGGCGAAACGCATAGCTGATGAGCTCGGCATTATTGCTGCAGTGCATTTTGCGCAGGATCTTGCAGCGGAATACGCTGACCGAGCTGGCGCTGATGAGGAGCTCGCGCGCGACGGAGGGGATGGATTTTCCTGCGGTCAGCTTGAAAAAAACCTGTCGCTCGCGTGCGGAGAGGTTGATGTGCGGAAGATGCGGCATGACAAGCGATGGGGTAAGCGTATGGCGCTGAGGCTTCCCTCCTCTGCCGGAGGCGAAATGCCTGGCGGTCTGCAATATCGCATCCTGGCTGGCATCGCGCGGCAGATAGGCATCGCACCCCAGACGCAGGTAGTGGGCACGCAAAGCGTCATCTTGCAGGCCGCCGACGACCAGGGAGGGCACGGCGGGAAAGTCGTGCACGAGGTCGCACAGGGTTTCGAGGCCGTTTTTGCCGGGGTCGGAAATATCCACCACCAGCAACGCAGGGGAAATGCCGTGATAGCGGGCTTCTACGCTAGTGGCGGCCTCGGTCACCACAAAATGCCCAGAGGCCTCGAGCTGGTATTTAAGCATGTAGCGGGTAACGCGGTAGCCATTCACCAATATGACGCGGTGTTTGCGCATGGAGCCTCCTTATGCCGCAAGTGCATTCCATGCAAAAGCATACAACGCGAGCACAGCGATGGCTGTAAGCGTGTCGCTATTTCGTTGTAGGAATTAACCTGCGCGGACAGCGATGTCAGGTTACCAGTATGTCTCGGTGGTAATGTGGCCAGGGTCGCGACGTCTGTGTTTTTTCAGACCGCGCGTGGCGAGCAGCGTTTGCATGTCTTCCACCATCTGCGGGTTGCCACAGAGTATGACGTGGCTGTGCTCCGGGCTGAGCGTGGTTTGCGCGTGTTTTTCCAGCCGCCCGTCCTGCAGAGCCTGCTGCATTCGGCATGGCAAACCAATATCGGAAGCTTCCCTTGTCACCAGTGGCACAAAATGCAAGCGGCCAGGATGGGCGTTGATCAGCTGCTGTATGCGGTCGAGGTAGGCGAGATCCTGCTGATGGCGCACCGAATACACCAGCACTGCACGCTCATATTGCTGCCAGAGCCGCTCGGTACCCAGCATGGAGAGAAACGGACCAATGCCGGTGCCACTCGCCATCAGCCAGAGATCGCGTGCCGGGGGAATCTCATCCAAAATCATGAATCCATGAGCGGTAGGTGATAGTTGCACGGTATCGCCGGGTTTCAGCTCGACCAAGTGCGGGCTCAGTTCGCCGTCTGGCACTTCGATGTAAAAAATCTCCAGTGGCCGTTGCTGTGGCGGGTTCACCAATGAATAGGGATGGGCCACCACTTTGCCATCGATTTCCAGGCCAAGCTTGACAAATTGTCCGGCAGCAAAAGGCGCCAAGTCAGCCTCTATGCAAAGCGTATGCAGGTATGCATTCCAGTGTTTGTGCTCCACCACCCTGCCCTGTATCCAAGTTGCCATTGTGTGTCCTTAAACGAGATTGGCAAGCGCTTAAAACCGCCACGTCTTCAATTATTTCCTACTTGATATAAAGAACATTCCCGATAATAAACAATGTGTAATCGCCCCATGCTGAAGCTTCACCTTACAATAAGGAAAGGAGATTTACCATGCCCAGAGGCGCTTCCCCCAAACGGGAACATGAGTTTGAAAAACTCAAACACCAATTCCAGCATGAGCATCGCTACGCAGGCCGCGAAAAAGAAGTGGCGGCGCGCATAGTCAATAAACAGCGTAGCGAAGCCGGGGAAACCAAGTCTGCGGATAACAAGCCCGTGAGTTCGAATCACACCTCTTCCGCCAGAATGACTTCGCGGCCAGTCGCACGCAAATCCGGCACCAGCGGTCATCGTAGTTCCAAGGTCCCGGCTGGCATGCATGCCGGCAATCCGCGTCTTTCCGTTAAGGAATACGCCGGATTGACCATCCCAGAGGTGACGCCGCGACTGGCTCATCTCACCCTGTCTCAAATCCGCCGCTTGCGGGATTACGAGCTGGCCCACAAGCATCGCAAAGGCATGCTGGACAAGCTGAACCGCAAGCTGGTGCATTAGCCAGCAGAATATCGGGATGCAACGGAACCAGGCGGCGTGCGGGCCTCAGGGCTGGCCGCCGCTTTTATATGCCAGGTTTTGCAGTCCCAAAATCTGCAGAGTTACCTCTACAGGCTTAAGCCCACCGCACGCATGATCAGGCGCAGCAGCAAGCTCACCGCGCCCAGCGCCAGCACACTTCCCAGCCAGATCAGGAATAACCAGCCTATTCGCTGCCCCCAGCGCTTTTCGGCTTTTTCAGGCATTAGTGGTAACCCTCCCCCGCATGCACTTTGCCGCGGAAGACGTAATACCCCCACGCGGTATAGATCAGGATGATGGGAATAATGATGACGGCGCCCACCAGTGCGAAGCCCTGGCTCTGCGGCGGGGCGGAGGCCGCCTGTATGCTGATGGCCGGTGGCACGATATTGGGCCATACGCTGACGCCCAAGCCCACATAGCCAAGAAACACCAACCCCAGCGTGAAAACAAAAGGCCATACTTCGGCTTTGCGTGCCAGCGATCGCTGCAGCTGATAAAAGCAGAACAGCACCAGCAAGGGAATCGGCAGCAAGACCAGCATATCCGGCCCAAACCAGCGCTCGGCAATGCGACTATCCATCCAGGGGGTCCATAAGCTGATGATGGCGATAATGCCCAGCAACACCAGGCCTAGCAGACGCGACAAGCGGTAACAGGTCGCCTGCAGTTCACCCCCGGTTTTCATGACCAGCCAGGTGCTGCCCAGCAAGGCATAGGTCACCAACAGCCCCACGCCGGTAAACAGCGAAAATGGCGTCAACCAGTCCAGCGCGCCGCCGGTATAAACCCCGTTCACCGCGGGGATGCCGCGAATGTAGGCTCCCAACGTCACGCCCTGAAAAAAGGTCGCCGCCATGGAGCCGCCGATAAAGGCTTTATCCCAGAAATGGCGCTCGTGATCGCGTGCCTTGAAGCGGAACTCAAAAGCCACGCCACGGAAAATCAGCGCCATCAGCATGAAGATCAATGGCAGATACAAAGCGCTGAGGATAATGGAATAGGCTTGCGGAAAAGCCGCCAGCAAGCCGGCACCGCCCAGCACCAGCCAGGTTTCATTGCCGTCCCACACCGGCGCCACCGTATTCATCATCACGTCGCGGTCATGCCGGTCGCTGAAGAAGGGGTAAAGAATGCCGATGCCAAGATCGAATCCGTCCATGATGATGTACATCATGATGCCGAACAGGATAATGCCGGCCCAGATCAGGGGTAGATTGGCTTCCATGACTAGCGTGCTCCTTCGGTGGGGCCGGGTTTGTCGGCACTGAATTCCGGCGCCAGGGTAAAGACGTGGTCTTCTTCCAGGTCTGGTGTGCTGGCCGGGGTTTCGTCAGGCTGTGGCGGGATGCTCATCAAGCGCAACAGATAGGCGACCCCTGCCCCGAATACCAGCAGGTAGATCAGCACGAACAGCACCAGCGTCAGCCCAACTTCGGCCGCGCTATGCGGTGTGACAGCATCGGCCGTGCGCAGCATGCCATACACCACCCAGGGTTGACGGCCTATCTCGGTGGTGAACCACCCTGCCAGAATCGCCAGCACACCGGCCGGCCCCATACAGAGCGCAAAGCGCAGAAAAGGTCTGGTATCGTACAAACGGCCACGCCAGCGCAGCCATGCGGAAATCACGCCCAGCAGTATCATCAGCATGCCCAGGCCCACCATGATGCGGAACGACCAGAATACGATGGTGGCATTGGGCCGGTCTTCCGCCGCAAACTCCTTCAGCGCGGGAATCTGCGCATCCCACGAGTGGCGCAGTATCAGACTGCCCATATGCGGGATTTCCAACGCAAAATGCGTTTTTTCAGCAGCCATGTCAGGCCAGCCAAACAGGATAAGTGGCGTGGCCTCACCCGGTTTGTTTTCCCAGTGGCCCTCAATCGCAGCGATTTTGGCGGGCTGGTGTTCGAGGGTATTCAAGCCGTGAAAATCACCAATCACCGCTTGTACTGGCGCCACCAGCAGCGCCATCCACATGCCCATGGAAAACATGGTACGCACGGCTTTGCTGGCTTTGCCGCGCAGCAAATGCCAGGCGCCAACAGCGGCGACCAGCAAGGCGGTGGCCAGATAAGCCGCCACGACCATGTGCATCAGGCGATAGGGAAACGAGGGGTTGAATACGATTTGCCACCAGTCCACCGGAATCAAGCGCCCATCAACCAGCGCCACACCCTGTGGCGTATGCATCCAACTGTTGGAGGCAAGTATCCAGGTGGCGGAAATCAGCGTGCCGATGGCCACCATCAGCGTGGATACAAAGTGCAGGCCGGGCCCTACCTTGTTCCAGCCAAACAGCATGACGCCCAGAAAACCCGCTTCAAGAAAGAATGCTGTCAACACTTCATACGCAAGCAAAGGCCCGGTGACGCTACCGGCATAATTGGAGAATCCGGACCAGTTGGTGCCGAACTGGTAAGCCATGACCAGACCGGAGACCACGCCCATGCCAAACGTCAGCGCAAAAATGCGCGACCAGTAACGGTAGAGCTCGAGGTAATGGGCTTCTTTGGTTTTGAGCCACAGGCCTTCCAGCACTGCCAGATAACTCGCCATGCCTATGGTAATGGCAGGAAACACGATGTGAAACGAGATGGTGAACCCGAACTGTATGCGGGCAAGATCCAACGCTAAAACTGACATGATGCATCCTCAGGTTTTCTGGCTGTCTGGGCATATGACCCTGCTAACACCAGATAAATTTCCAATTAAATCCTAAGGATAAGCATCACACTATGCAATGCACAGTCAGACGCTATTTAAACGATACAGTCTTACACTATTGCGGTTTGGTATTACGGGCATAAAAAAGCCGACCCAGCTGGGTCGGCTTCTGTCTGCACCAGTTGACACTTAGCTACCAGTGTTGCTCAAGCTAAGCAGGTGCTTAAGGTTTATACCGTGGTCAGGGCCGTGGCAATCGGCAGTTTGCGCACGCGCTTGCCTGTAGCGGCGAATACCGCATTTGCCACCGCAGGCATGACGGCAGAAGTGCCTGGTTCGCCTATGCCGCCCGGACTTTCCTGGCTGGGCACGAGGTGCACTTCTACCACCGGGGCTTCGTTCATGCGCATCATGCGGTAGTTGTGGAAATTGCTTTCCTGCACCCGGCCCTGATCAAAGTTGATTTCCCCCCACAGCGCACCGGTAATGCCAAACATGATGCCGCCTTCCATCTGGGCGCGTATCGTGTCGGGGTTGACGGCATAGCCGCAGTCCACCACGCAGACCACCTTCTTCACTCGCACCTGCTGATCAGGATCGACTTCGACTTCCACCACCTGGGCAATGTAGCTGCCAAAGGCAAACAGCACCGACACGCCGCGTCCGGCCTTGCCCTTGGCAGGTGCCGCCAGTGGCGTGGACCAATTGGCTTTTTCTGCCGCCAGCTGCAGCACGGCCTTGGCGCGTGGTGCCGTTTTCATCAGGGCAAGGCGATATTCCACCGGGTCCTTGCCGGCATTGGCGGCCAGCTCGTCAATAAAGCTCTCCACCACAAAAATATTGTGGGTGGGGCCTACACCACGCCAGAACGCGGTTGGCAAAGGCGGCTCGTGGCGCACGTAATCCACATACACATTCGGCACGGCATATTGCAGATCCACAGCACCTTCCACCGCATCGGGGTCCACGCCATCCTTCACCGCGGCGGGGAAAAAGCGCGCCATGATGGAAGAACCGGTAATGTGGTGATGCCAGGCTTGCGGATTGCCATGTTCATCAATGGCTGCCGAGATATGGTCGTAGTAATACGGACGATACATATCGTGCTGGATGTCTTCTTCACGCGTCCAAACCACCTTGACCGGGAAGTTGACCTGCTTGGCAATCAGCACCGCTTGCGCAACGGAGTCGACCTCAAGCCGGCGACCAAAGCCACCGCCCAGCAGATGGTTATGAATACGCACTTTGTCTTGCGCGAGGCCGGTCAACTGGGCCGCTACCATCTGCGCAACCACCGGCACCTGGGTACCTACCCAGATATCGCAGCCATCGTCTTGCACATGCACCGTGCAATTGATGGGCTCCATGGTGGCATGCGCCAGGAATGGCAGTTCGTAGACCGCTTCCAGTTTCTTGTCGGCAGAGGCAATCACGCTAGGTGCGTTCCCGACATTTTTGGCCACGGCGCCTTTGGCTTGCGACGCCTTGGCGATATCTTCGCGCAGGCTGGCGCTGGAAAAACCGGCGTTTTCACCCTCATCCCAGGTGATTTTCAACGCAGCCAGTGACTGCTTGGCCGCCCACATATGATCGGCCACCACGGCAACGGCATTTTCCAGCTTGATCACCTGCTGAAAGCCCTGAATCTTTTTCGCTTCGCTGTCATCCACCGATTTCAGCTTGCCTCCAAACACCGGGCTGGCGCTGACGGTGGCGATCTTCATGTCCGGCACTTTGACATCAATGCCAAACTCGGCAGTGCCATTCACCTTGGATGGCGCATCCAGTCTGTGCACCGGTTTGCCGATAATCTTGAAATCCTTGGGGTCCTTGAGCGTGACCGCAGCAGGCGCTGGCAGGCGCGAGGCTTTTTCCACCAGATTACCGTAAGGCAAGCGCCGACCAGTAGGCTGATGCACTACCTCGCCATTTTCGGCATAGCAGGTCTCGGGGCGCACTTTCCACTCATCTGCCGCCACTTGAATCAACATCATGCGGGCACGGGCCCCTGCTTCGCGCAGCGGCTTCCAGGCGCCGCGCACCGAGGTTGAACCACCGGTGATCTGCGCACCCAGCAAGGCATCACCGTAAGCTTTGTCATCCGGTGGAGCATGCTGCAGTTTGACCTTGCTGACGTCGACTTCCAGCTCTTCGGCAATCAGCATGGGCATGGAGGTATACGTCCCCTGCCCCATTTCCACCTTGTGCGCGACGATGGTCACTACGCCATCCTGGTCGATATGGATGAACGCATTGGGGGTGAATTCCTGCTTGCCGCCCAGGCCCAGCTTGCTGCAGGCAGTGCCCAGCAGGCTGAATTCCAGCATCAGGCCTATGCCCAGACCGGAAGACAGTTTAAGGAAGTCACGGCGGCTGACATCACCACGAGCGTTATCGGCAGTGTTGCTGGCTGTTTGATTTTCTGGCTGCATGTGCATGTTAGGCCTCCTTGGCGGCTGGCTGACCGGCAGCGTGCTTGATGGCAGAGCGTATGCGCGCATAGGTGGCGCAGCGGCAGATATTGCCGGACATGGCGTTGTCGATATCCTGGTCAGACGGCGTGGCATTTTCCTTCAGCAAGGCCACGGCGGACATGATCTGGCCGGACTGGCAGTAGCCACATTGCACCACTTCCTGTTCGATCCAGGCGTCCTGCACACGCTTACCCAGTTCGCTGGCGCCTATGCCTTCAATGGTGGTGATTTCCTTGCCATTGGCCGCCGATACCGGGGTCACGCATGAGCGTATGGGTTTGCCATCCAGATGCACGGTACAGGCGCCGCAAAGCGACATGCCACACCCGAACTTGGTGCCCGTCAGGCCTACGACATCGCGCAAGGCCCAGAGAATGGGAGTGTCATCGGTCACATCCAGATCGTGCTGGTCGCCGTTTACATTCAAGGTGATCATGGTTACCTCATCTTGTTAAAGTTAAAAATAAAAACCGGAAAATCTAAATCATGCGCATCGGTACAAACGACCGCGCAGCGACGGCGGATTCGCGTTTTTGCCAATCCGCCACCGTATCAATATCAAACAGGACGCCGGCATCGTCGACCTCCACGGTCACCAGTTGGTCCTGATGTGCCTGCAAAATTTCACGTGCCCCCTGATCGCCCTGGCAAGCCATCAAGGACTGACGAAACCGTGCAGCAAATCCCACCGGGTGCCCGCGCTTGCCGGCATGCACCGGGGCGATCAAGGCATCACCGTCACTGAGTCTAGCGGCAAGGTTTTGCAAGGTGCGTGCCTGAATATCCGGCATATCGCCCAAGCCGATCAACCAGGCACTGGCCTGCGAAGTCTGCGCCACGCCAAACGCCAGGCTGTGGCCCATGCCGGATGCAGCATCTGGGCATGGTAGCCAGTCAATGCGGTTTGCATCCATCAGTTCGCGCTCGACCTGGTTGCGCAAAGCGCTGTATTCAGACGGAACCACGACCTGCACCCGGCCAAAACTCGCCAGCCAGGGCTGCAAGGCATGGGAAAGCACGCTGATGGTGCCAGCTTCGCCTGACAGGGTTTGCATCAGCTTGGGGCCACCAAACCGGGAAGACATGCCCGCTGCCAGGACTATCGCGCTGATCGCCTCAAGGCCGATGTCAGGCATGGGCTTTACGCTCAGCGGGCTGAAACGAAGCAGCATTAAACTGGGGATGATTGCGGATGGACACCAGGTGCGCCACGATCGCCACCGCAATCTCCGGCGGTGTACGACTGCCTATGCTAAGGCCGACTGGGCCATGCAGGCGGTCAATTTCGTCAGCGGTGAGATCAAACATCGCCAGGCGTTCGCGGCGTTGCTGATTGGTACGGTGCGAACCTAGGGCGCCCACATAAAAGGCTGGCGACTTTAAGGCTTCCAGCAACACCATGTCATCCAGCTTGGGGTCGTGCGTCAGTGCAATCACAGCGGTACGGCTATCGACCTGTTGAGATAAGATCGCGTCGTCCGGCATATCGTTGATGATGCGCGTGCCCGGCACAGCCCATACCTGCCTGAACTCTTCACGGGGGTCACACACAATCACTTCGTAATCCAGGGCCTGCGCCATCTGGGCGAGGTATACCGAGGTTTGCCCGGCGCCGATAATCAGCATGCGCCAGCGCGGGCCATGCACGGTGGTCAACTGGGTGGCACTAAGCTGTAAACGGCTGTCAGGGGCGGCATCGCGCACCTCGACCTCAAGAGTATCCAGCGCCAATGTACGGGAAACCAGCCTGTGCTCCGCTACCAGCGACTGCACTTGCTGCAGCCAGCGCGCATCGCGCAGAGGCTCAACCAGCACTTTGAGAACGCCACCGCAAGGCAAACCAAACCGGCGCGCTTCTTCCGTAGTCACGCCATAGCTCAACACTTCGGCCCGGTGCTCTGGTAGCTGGCCCAGACGTGCCTTGTCGGCGAGGTCATCCTCGATACAGCCGCCCGAAACGGACCCTACCATTAGGCCATCGGCCCGTAACACCAGCATGGCGCCAACGGGCCTGGGGCTGGAGCCAAAGGTTTCCACGACGGTCATGAGCCACAATGGCTGCTGTTCTTGCGCCCACTCAAGGGCTGTGGTGAATACTGAAAAATCGACGCTATCCATGGCGCTCCCCGCTAATGGCATAGGTGTGAAGACAAGCGGTACATCAAACTTGCGTGTAAGAATTTCATTATGCCCGCTTAAGTCTTCATGATAAATGACATAGTCATGATTTTAGAATTCCAGATTGTGGAATAATACCCAGCATTACCATCAGGAAGACATGTATGTCGAACAAACTGGAAATGATGCGGGTATTCTGCGCGGCGGCCGATGCCAACAGTTTCAAGGAAGCCGCCCTGCGGCTTGGCATCTCGCCACAAGCTGTCACACGGGCGATCAAGGAACTGGAATACGCGCTGGGCGAGCTGCTGTTTCACCGCAACACCCGCCAGATCCATATCACCGAGTTCGGCCGCGGCTTTGCCCTGGAAGCGCGAAAAGCGCTGGCGGATGTCGACAATCTGTTCACGCCCGGCGCCGGCAGCAAGCCCAGCGAATTTGGTGGCCTGGTACGCATCACGGTTCCTATGGGCATAGGGCGCACATTCTTGCTTCCGCTGTTACGCGACCTCTCCACCTCATATCCTGGCATACAGTTTGATATACGCCTCTCGGATAATATTGCCGATGTGATTGATGAGCAGATTGATATCGGCATACGCGTAGGCGCCACACTCAAGGACAATGGTTTCATCGCCAAGGCAGCAAGCCGGGTAGCCTTTTGGAATGTAGCATCTCCTGCCCTGATCAAGCGCATAGGCAAACCATTAACTCCCCAGGACTTACTCAATATGCCGACCACGGGGCTGATTGCGCCTAGCAGCGGCCGCGCGTGGCCCTGGATGTTTGCCCGCGGCCAGCAGCTGCAGATCAATAACCAGGTGCTGCTGACCAATGACTCGCAGCTGGAAATACAAGCCGTGCTGGATGGCATCGGCATCGGGCAGATCGGCAGCTGCATGGCGATTCCGCACATACGCGAAGGCCGCCTGGTTCTCCTGCTGGAAGATTACACTGCGGAGCCCTGGACATTGTATGTCTACCGCCCGCAACGTGGCCCGGTCGCGCCCCGCGTGCGCATTGTGTTTGATTACTTGGCGGAGCAGATGGCTGAGGAGTCTGTGTTCCCCACTACGCTGTAAGCCGGTTAAAAACCCAATAAAAAAGGCTGCCCATGGCAGCCTTTTTGGGGAACATGCAAACTCAACGATTGTTGAAGAAAGCGATGTTCATGCAACGATCATTCACAAACGTCAGCTCGGTGATTTTGTAAGTCTTTTTAGGAGAGTATTCCACCAGATTGTTGTAGTACCACATTTCTACATTCACCGGTTTGGACGTATCCAGCTTCTTGCCGACCACACCTGCAGCATTGGATGGCATGACGGACTGTTCTTTTTTCACTGGCTTGCCCAGACGCTCGGTCACCACCTGACGCGACTTGCCGCTAAATGCGCGCAGGAAATCGGTTTCTGAATAACTGCCTTTTTTTGCAGAGCTAGCCTTGGCGGGCGCGGTGTCGGCAGCCATCGCAGGCATGGCAGCCACAGCGAATACTGCAGCCAGCAGCACAGAGGCAGAAAAAGTCTTGGTCAATTGCATGGTATTCCGTTGCATAGTGAGTTCCGATACACGTTTGAGGGGGCGATTATCGCATTTTTAGGACGCAGATGCAGCAGGATAGTTTCACCGCATGCTCATTCAAAATGCAATTGCAAACCGTCATAGCCTACATGCACATTGGGCGGCAGCAAGGCGCTGACTGCAGCGTACTCCATCTCATGGGTCATGTGGATGAGGTAGGTGTTGCCAGCGGCAATCGTCGCGGCATATGCCAGGCTCTGCTCAAGGTTGATATGCGTATAGTGCGGCTTGTAGCGCAGGCAATCCAGCAGCAGCACATCCAGCCCTTGCAGCAGGTCCAGCGACGCGGCCGGGATATCAGAAACATCGGTCAGATAAGCCAGATTGCCAATGCGATACCCCAGGATATCGCTATAGCCGTGCTTGACTGGGATCGGAGTGACGGTCTGGCCGAACAATTCAAATGGGGCTTTGATCTCATTAAGCCCCAATACGGGCAAATCCCAGAAATCACTCGGCTCGCGTATGGTGTAGCCAAACTTGTCAGCAACATGGGCCAGGGCATCGGCCTTGCCATATAGCGGAATCTGCTTGCGCTGCAGTTGGCAAAAGGCGCGCAGATCATCAATGCCGTGCAGGTGGTCAGCATGTGTGTGAGTGTAGAGCACGGCATCCACGCGATTCAGCCCTTCGCGTAGCGCCTGGAAGCGCAAATCCGGCCCAGTATCAATCAGCACCACCTCCCCTCCGGGAAAGGTAATGGCTGATGAGCAGCGGCTACGCTTGTTGCGTGCATCGGGCGAGCTGCAGGTCGGGCATTGGCAACCCACCACCGGGGTGCCCGCACTGGAGCCTACGCCCAGCATGGTCAATTGCATGGTTGCGCCTGCCGGAACAAGGTGAAGAAATTACGGGTGGTAGCTTCGGACAACGTCTCCAGCGAGATGCCACGCAAGCGAGCCACCTCCTCTGCCACATGTTTTACATAGGCAGGCTGGTTGGTTTTGCCACGAAACGGAATCGGCGCGAGATAGGGTGAATCGGTTTCGACCAGCACGCGATCCAGCGGGATATGGCGTGCCACTTCTTTAAGCGCACCGGCATTCTTGAACGTGACGATCCCGGAAAAGGAAATATAAAACCCGAGCGCCATCGCCTGCTCAGCCACTTCCTGGCTTTCCGTAAAGCAGTGCATGACGCCGCCAATGCGTTCGGCGCCCTCTTCCCGCATGATGCGTATCGTATCTTCAGCGGCAGCTCGCGTATGGATAATCAAGGGCCGGTCGGCCGCAATGGCGGCACGAATATGGGTGCGGAAGCGTTCGCGCTGCCATTCAAGATCACCCGTCAGGCGGAAATAATCGAGGCCAGTCTCACCGATGGCAATGACCTTGGGATGCTGTGCCAGCCGCACCAAATCATCAGCGGTAAAAAATGGTTCGTCTTCGTAATCCGGATGCACGCCCACCGACGCAAAGATATTGTCATGCGCTTCTGCCACGGCCAGTACAGCTGGAAAGTCCTTCAAGGTGACGGATACACATAAAGCGTGGCCTACGGCATTTTCTGCCATGGCGGCACGCAATGCGGGCATATTGCTGGCAAGGTCAGGGAAATTGATATGGCAGTGGGAATCGACAAGCATGGACATTATTCACAATTAGGGCAACAAGCAGGTTAACGACAATACGGAGGACAGCGGCAAATCAAATAAGTGCAGGTGCACAGCACCAAGCGCTATGACTACCTGAAGGTAGGGCTACATGGTGTAAGTCGCGCGAGGAGACTTCATGGCCCCGCCCAATAAAGCTTCAATCTTGTTCTTGACCTCAATACCGCCATCTTTTTCGCTGAAACGGACGCCAATGCCTTGTGGGCGGCTACCCTGGGTGACAGGCGTTATCCATACCACATGCCCCACGACTTTCAGCTTTACCGGATCATCCAGCAGGCTCAGCAGCATGAAGACTTCATCGCCAATACGATACGGTTTATTGGTGGGGATAAACAAGCCTCCACCTTTGACGAAAGGCATATAAGACGCATAAAGCGCTGCCTTTTCCTTGATAGCCAATGACAATACGCCAGGCTTGGCCGGAGAGCTGATCAGGGGTTCATTGGGGAGCGCGCTGGAACTCATGTTCGGGTTTTGACATTAAATAGCTGCACATACTGCAACATCAAGCTTTCAAGTTGCAGTTCATTGTTGAGTGGATGCGTCGCACTGCGGTAGGCATCGTCAAGTTTACGCTGTAATTCAAGCATTTGAGCCAAGTCTACGCTTTTGGCCAAGGCTTGCAAAGCGGCATTGTGCAGGATGTGGTAGCGCGCCTGCACGGCAAACCGGCAAGCCAGGAGATCATAAAGCCATTTTTGCATGACGCGCATGGCTTCTGCCATGCCGATGGCATTCAACATGGTGGCCAGCGAATAAGCATCAGCCCCGGCGCCGCGCGCCAGTTGGCTCAGTATCAGCTCCAGTGGCTTGCTGGCCTCCGCTTGATCACGTGCAACCATGGGCGAGCCGCCGGCATAGGCCAGCCTGACCTCGGCCTGATCCACGCCCTGCTCGCTCAGCCAAGCCAGAGCCCCCTGCATGTCGGGCACCGGCATATCTACCTTGCGACAGCGACTGGTAATAGTCGGCAACAGGCGTTGCGGCTGATGGGCAACCAACAGGAATACTACGCCCGGCGGGGGTTCCTCCAGCATTTTCAGCAAGGCATTGGCAGAGGCGACGTTCAGCCCCTCTGCCGGGCAGATCAGGGCAATACGGATACCTTCGTTGTGATGGCTGGATAACTCCAGAAAGCCGCCCAGTTCACGTACCTGGGCAACGGATATCTGGGTTTTCTTGGTGCTGACCTTGGCAGGGGCCGGCGCATCCTCGTCGACCTGATCCTGCTCGGGAGCCAGCAAACGAAAATCAGGATGGCTACCCTGGGCAAACCAGCCGCAACTGGCACAAATACCGCAGGCATGCCCATCTTGGTCTGGTTGCTGGCATAGCAAGGCCTTGCTGAGCGCTTGCGCAAACTGCAGTTTACCTATCCCGGCAGGCCCACGCAGCAACATGGCATGCGGCAGCGTTTTCTTCTGGGCGATCAAGCCAGCCCATACGCGGTGCTGCCAGGGAAAAATCATGGCCGGCTGACTCATAGCTCGCTCAGTGCCGCGCTGACCGCCCGCTTAACCTGATCCAGCGGCTGATTGGAATCAATAATGCGGAACCGCTGCGAAAACTGCTCGGCGCGTTGCAGGTAGGCATCCCGAATACGTCGGAAAAAATCCGCCGATTCGCGCTCGAACTTATCCGGCGTGCGCGCCGCGGCCAGACGTTGCACACTGACTTCCACCGGCACATCAAACAGTAGCGTCAAATCCGGTTGCAACCCTTGCTGCACCCACTGCTCAAGCTGGGCGATGCGTTCCGCTGCCAGGCCCCTGCCGCCGTGCTGATAAGCATAGGAAGCATCGGTAAAGCGATCAGACAGCACGTAAGCGCCGCGCTCCAGCGCAGGCAGGATCAAGGTGGACAAATGCTCCTGACGAGCAGCGAACATCAGCAGGCTCTCGGTTTCGGCCGCCATCGCGGTATGCAACAACACCTCGCGCAGGCGCTCGCCCAGTTCTGTGCCGCCAGGCTCGCGCGTGGATACCACTTCCACACCGCGCGCTTGCAATTGCGCCAGGATATCCGGGATATGCGTGCTCTTGCCCGCGCCGTCCATGCCTTCCAGGGTGATGAATTTACCGCGCACGATTAGGCCTCAACTGATACTGCACCACGGCACGATTGTGTTCTGCCAGGGTAGATGAAAAGACATGGCTGCCGTCGCCCTTGCCCACGAAATACAGCGCCCGTGTTTTCATGGGGTGCAAGGCGGCTTCAATCGCGCCCAAGCCTGGCATAGCAATCGGTGTGGGCGGCAGTCCGGCACGGGTATAGGTGTTGTATGGGGTATCCAGCAGCAAGTCTTTTTTACGCAGATTGCCATCAAAACGCTCCCCTACGCCGTAAATCACGGTGGGGTCGGTTTGCAACCGCATGCCGAGGCGCAGGCGATTGAGAAACACACCGGCAATTTGTGGCCGCTCCACCGCACGTCCGGTTTCCTTTTCAATAATAGAGGCCATGATCAGGGCCTGATATGGGCTGGCATAAGGTAACCCTGCATCGCGTCCTGCCCAGGCGGTGGCAAGCTTTTGCTGCATGGTGGCATACGCCCGCTTGAGGATATCCTTGTCGCTTGATTGCGGGTTGAAATAATAGGTATCGGGGAAGAACAAGCCTTCGGCAATGTCTTCCGTGGCACCCACTTCCGCCAGGATTTGCTGATCGGTATAAGCCATGGTCATATGGCGTACCGATTCATGCGCATTCAGTGCAGCACGCATTTGCTGAAACGTCCATCCCTCGATAAAGGTAATGCTGGCCTGGGTGGTATTGCCATTGGTCAGGGTGACCAGTAGCTGATAAGGCGTGGTACCCGCCGCAATCTGATAATTGCCGGCCTTGATATCCCCGGCCTTGCCAAATAGTCGCACCAGCACTTCAAAGCTCCATGGCTCCTGCAGCACGCCCTGCTGAACCAGCTGCTGCCCGACGCTGCGCAGGCTGCTACCCGCTTTCAGGGAGACATCCTCCGTCGTCGTGCGGGCCTGCAATGGGGTCGTGCTGTAAAAATATAACCAAGCCCCGGCTACCAGCAGCACCAGGCTTGCCAGTACCAGTAAATTCCTAATCAATTTCATGTTGTTCCTGCAATAAATACTTTAATTGCTCTGCCAGCTTCTGAGGCTGCCAGGTTTTTCCATTGAACTGCGTTGCCTGCCATGCACCAAACAGACTGTTGCAAACGATGATCTCATCCGCCTGCATCATCTGTTCCAACGAAATATCGGCGATGCCTGCCTGCAGGCCCAGCGACGACGCTAATTGAATAATGCGATCGCGGGTAACGCCGGCAACCCCACAATTCCTCAAATCCGGGGTCAGCAAACGAGAACCGAACCTTAGAAGAATGTTGGACATGGTGCCTTCCACCACAAACCCCTGCTGATCAAGCAGTATCCCGTCAAAAATCTCCGGATCTTGCCATTCCATACGCGCCAGCACATTTTCAAGCCGGTTCAGATGTTTTATACCTGCAAGCCTTGGCTGGTGGGCAAGCCGCAGGCTGCACAATGTCAGTTGCACGCCTGTTTCAGCATAGTGCTCGGGATACTGCGGCATGGCGGTACGCATGACAATGCGCGTGGATGGCACTTCGGGATTGATCGCATAACCACGGCTACCTGCCCCGCGACTGATGATGATTTTCGCCACACCGCTCGCCTGATCCGCGTACAGATGTTGAATGTCCTGCAAGAGATCGGTGGCGGAGGGGCAGGATAAACTTAAGCGTGAACAGTCTGCGCTCAGCTTCTGGTAATGCAAAGCCCATACCTGGGGTTTGCCATCGATAACGGGCAAGGTCCGAAATACGCCATCGCCATAGGCCAAGCCGCGATCTGCAGGTGAAATCAATGCGTCGGGCCGACCGTTTACCAGTGCCGGCAAGGGATGCGTCATCAGGCGCTCATGTGCTCGTTAAAAACACCGTTATCCTAAAGCATGTTGACGTCATTACAAAGGAGTCTTGCATCCACAAAAGCTGTGGATAGATTTGTGGAAGATTGCTGGATAGTGCCGCTAAGTACCGCTGGGCATTAGATTTTTTGGTTTTGACTCAAAAAGAGCACGAAATATTTTATCTATAAAAATCAATCGCTTGAAAAAATAAAGCGAAGCGGAGTATGGCTTTCTGTCATGCAGGCGTCAAATGCGACAAAACTGTGCATAACCAGCAAGGCCATGCACAGTTTTGAGCATAATACAAGCCTGATCAGAAGATCAGATTTTGGCAAACACCAGCGAACCGTTGGTACCACCGAAGCCGAAGTTGTTTTTCAGCGCTACATCAATCTTCAGATCACGCGCCTCATTGGCGCAATAATCGAGATCACATTCAGGATCCTGATTGAAGATATTAATGGTAGGTGGCGAAACCTGATGATGGATGGACAGGACGGTGAATACCGACTCCAGACCACCGGCACCACCCAGCAAGTGACCAGTCATCGATTTGGTGGAATTCACCACCAGATTCTTTGCATGGTCACCAAATGCCGCCTTGATGGCATTGGTTTCATTGGTATCGCCCAATGGGGTTGAGGTACCGTGCGCATTAATGAACTGCACCTGATCAGGATTAACCCCGGCGTTGTTCAATGCATTACGCATGGAACGACGTGGGCCATCCATATTCGGCGCGGTCATGTGGTATGCATCGGCACTCATGCCATAACCCACTAATTCGGCGTAAATCTTGGCGCCACGTTTCTTGGCGGATTCGTATTCTTCCAGCACCATGACACCAGCGCCTTCGCCGATGACAAAGCCATCACGATCACGATCCCATGGTCGGCTAGCCGTCGCAGGGTCGTCATTACGCGTAGACAGTGCACGGGCAGCGGCAAAACCGCCAACGCCCAATTGCGTAATCGCAGCCTCTGCACCACCGGCAATCATGACATCCGCATCGCCATACTCGATCATGCGTGCCGCATCTCCAATGGAGTGCGTACCCGTGGTACAAGCAGTCACGATCGCCACATTCGGGCCTTTGAAGCCGTACATGATGGACAGATTGCCGGAAATCATATTGATGATGGTGCCGGGAATAAAGAACGGCGAAATTTTTCTTGGACCGGATGCATGAAACGTCTCATCCGTCTCTTCAATAAGCTGCAAGCCGCCGATACCGGAACCAATGGAAACACCGATACGCTCGGCATTTTCCTCAGTCACCTCAATACCCGAATCACGCACGGCCTCAATACCCGCTGCCATGCCGTACTGGATAAAGGTATCCATACGACGTGCTTCCTTGGCAGGCAAGAATTCAGAGACATCGAACCCCTTCACTTCGCCCGCAATTTGCGAGGCGAAGGGACTGGGATCGAATTTGGTGATTCTGGTGATGCCGGATTTACCGGCCAGTAGATCCGACCAGGACGCCTGAACACCGACACCTACCGGTGAAACGACGCCCAGGCCAGTCACGACAACTCTGCGCTTCTGCAGATTGTGCTTGGACAAAAGCAACTCCAGAATTTAAGAATGGATGGGGGAAATTACTTGAGGTTGGCGCTGACGTAGTCAATCGCTTGCTGAACGGTTGTGA
>DATMSO010000017.1:0-7436 GCA_035565335.1 Methylovorus sp. | reverse complement strand
TGTCGGGTTTTCATGGGTTTGCTTCTGGATTACTTGCTGGTTTCTTTGGTAATCAACCAACGGTTATTGGTTTTTTCCAGTGTCAGATACTTCATCGTATCGTCACTGTATTTGCCAGAGGCATAGTGTTGCATGAAAGAAACCGAGGCTTGGGCCTGGGTACCATCCATGCTGACCTTGAGGTCTTTCAGTTCCACCACAATCGCCCCAGGCGCGGCAAAGCGTTGCTTGCGTTGTTGTAACCAGGCGGCACGGTTGCCTTTTTCTGGAACAAAGCTGTCGGCGTAGAAGCTGATGTAGCGGTTGTAATCCTTGGCTTGCCAGGCAGATGCCCAGTCATTCACCGTGGACTTCACCAGATCCGCTTCGCCGAATTTAACTTCGGCTGGCTTCAGCGGTTCAGTATTAAGCGGACGAGCCTTGGCAAGCAGGGCTACCTTGTCGATCTTGACCACTTCTGGTGCCACAGCCTGACAGGTGGCATAGGTGTTGTAATCGGTGGGGGTCAGCTCAGGCACGTCGGCACGGGTCACATTCAGCTTTTTCAGCAGCTCGCCCTGGCTGGCATAAGTGCGGGCGTAGGCGTTATACAGATCGCGCTCGGTGTTGGTGTAGGTGCGGCGTGCCTGGAAGTATTCGTTTTCCGTATCCAGCAAGTCGAGCAGTGTACGTTGACCGATATCGAACTGGCGGCGGTAGGCTTCACGGGCCTTTTCAATCGAGAGCTGATGCTGGTCGCGGAAGTCGAGCTGGCCTTTGAGCTGGCTGATATCGTTGTAGGCGATCACCAGTTGCTGACGGGTATCCACACAGGCCTTGTCGCGCAGGTCTTGCGAAGTGTTCAGCTTTTCAACGGATTGGCTGATCAGCGACTTGTCGATCAGGCCGTTGAACAGGTTGAATGTCAGCGTCAATTCCAGATAATCGGCAGCGGCGGTGCTGTTGCGGCCGTCGGAGCTGACATCCAGGCTCTTTTTGCCTTGCAGGTCCAGCCGTGGGCTGTAGCGCGCCTTTTTGGTTTTGACTTCGTCTTCGGTGGCGATGATGTTTTCAATCGAGGCCAGCAAATCCGGGTTCTGGTTATACGCCAGTTTCAATGCATCGGAGGGGCTTTGCTCCACCCCTGCCTTGAAGTAATCCACATCGGACAGCGTATCCGCAGGCAAATCGCCTACCAGACGCTGGAAGCGGGCTGTGACATCGTGCAGGTTGGTGGTTTCGGTCAGCAGATTGGCTTCTGCCAGTGCCAGACGGCCGTTGGCTTGTTCCAGATCCACGCGGCGACCCACACCGGCGCCAACGCGCTCTTCAATCTTGTCGAACAACTGTTTGTGCACGATGTAGTTGTCTTCCGCGTAGGAAACCAGCTGGCGATAGCGCAATACATCGTTATAGGCCTTGACGGTCTCGAGCGCGGTGTTCTGCATGGCGCTCAGAAGCTCGTAGTAGCGCACGCGGGCAGCATGGCCCAGGCGGCTCACTTCATTGCTGGTGGCAAATCCATCAAACAACATCTGCTTCAGTACCAGTTGGGTCTGACGGTCAGGAATGTTGGTGTTGTTGGTGTTGGAAAAGACTTTTTCCTGGGTGCGGATACTGCTGATCAAATCTACCTTGGGAAGAAACCCACCGCGCGCAGCGTTTTGCTCTTGCTCAGCGGCCTTGTAGTTGTGGTATCGGCTCTGCACTTCCGGATTGTTCGTCACGGCGCTTTCGACGATTTCCTGCAGAGTAGATGCTGGTGCTGCCATCCCTGGAGTTGCTGCGGCAATAGCAGCCGCAACAATCATACTTTTATAGATTGCTTTCATTCACTTCACCCCGGCTTGTTATTTAGTTATATTTTATGACCTCAATAATACCTTATCTTTCATCGATAAGTTATTATAGATATGAGGTTTTTCCGGGTGCATGAATTTAAAATTTAAATCACGCACCGAATTTACAATAAAGAAGCGTACGCAATTGTCGTGCCAAACCTTGTAGGCTAGAGTCATCATTGCTCATTCGCTAACATCTCGCGCAAGTCGTCAATGCCTGTGGGTGCTCGGCACTATCCTGTGCTTGTTGCTGGGGGTATGGATACCGGGTATTCAAGCCGCGACGGACTTCAATAAACTGCGCACCCTGGCTGAGCAGCGCTACGGGGACCGGGCAAAAAATACCATCATTGAGCTGGAGGTTCTGCTCAACAGCCTGCGCGACGCTCCGGACCAGGAAAAGCTGGAGAAGATCAATCTCTTCGTCAATGACAAAATTCGCCGTTTTGACGATGACATCAACATCTGGGGACAATCCGATTACTGGGCCACGCCCCTGGAATCGCTGGGCCGCGAGGCAGGCGACTGCGAGGATTACAGCATTGCCAAATATGTGTTTTTGCGCGAGCTGGGTATACCTAATGAAAAGCTGCGACTGACCTATGTACGGGCCAAGATAGGCGGCCCCAACAGCCGGATTTCGCAGGCGCACATGATTCTGAGCTACTACCCCACGCCCAATGCAGAACCGCTGATTCTGGACAACCTCATCCTTTCTATCCGCCCGGCATCGCGCCGCCCGGATCTGGTACCGATTTTCAGTTTTAACAGCGAAGGGTTGTGGACGGGGACATCGACCACACCAAGTAGCGACTCATTGAGCCACTTGTCACGCTGGCGCAATGTGCTCGCAAGAATGCAAGCCGATGGTATTGAATAAAAGATTAGGTCAAGGGGAAACACTATGTCGTTGATTAAACAGTTATGGATCGCCGTCAGTCTGCTGATGCTGCTGGTATTTGCCGCGTGCGTCATTGCCAGCATCGAGGCCAGCAAACACACGCTGGAGCAGCAATTGCAGATGAAGAACATCGACAATGCCACCTCGCTCGCGCTGTCGCTGTCGCAGATCGATAAAGAAGACCCTGTGAACGTGGCCCTGCTGTTATCCGCCCAGTTTGACAACGGGCATTACCAGCGTATCAGGCTGGTCGACCCTGAGGGCAAGCTTATCTCCGAGCATTACAATGCCGACATACAACCCAATACCCCCAGCTGGTTCAATCGCGCCTTCAGTATCGAGGTGCATCCTGGCGTAGCCCAGGTGCAAAACGGCTGGTCGCAATACGGCACGCTCTCGCTGGAAAGCGATGCGACTTTTGCCTATCAGGCCTTGTGGAACGGTGCCAGAAAAATGCTGCTATGGAGTGTGGCGATTGCCCTGCTGGCGGGGGCGTTAGGCTCGTGGCTGCTGCGCATCATCACCCGCCCCTTGAGCGAGATGGCGAATATGGCAGAGGCAATTGGCGACCAGCGCTTCATCACCATGACCGAGCCGCGCGTGACGGAATTCAAATCGCTGGCACAAGCCATGAACCGTTTGTCCAACCGCATCCGCAAAATGCTGAACGAGCAATCGCAACTGCTTGAACAGCTGCGGTTTGAAGCCAACTACGAACCCATCTCCGGGCTCATGAACCGCAAGTATTTCACCAGCCGCGTATCGGCTTATCTGGATAATGAAGATAACTTTGAAGAAGGTGTACTGGTGGTATCGCATATTGCCGAGTTGGCCGACATCAATGCCAAGCTGGGCGGCAGCGGCACCGATCAGATCTTGAAACGCATCGGCCACGCCCTGACCGAGCTGTGCAAACCCGAAAACGGCATGTTCGCCGGCCGTTTGAGCGGGGCCGATTTTGCCGTGTTCAGCAGCAGTCCGCACAACCGCGAGCTGCTGTGCCAGCAGGTGAAAGACACCATCATCTCGGCGGCCGCTCTCAATGAGAGCTTCCCCGACTTCAGCCCGCGCACCATCGCCAGCCACATCGGCCGTTCTGACCAGCTGGATAGCCTGAAAGACCTGATGGCGGTGATACGTCAGCGTAATGACATGGCGCAATTGCAGCTGGAGATGGACGATCTGGCGCAGCAAGCCGCATCGCCGCTCAATACCACGCGCACCGAGAGCGAATGGCGCGCCCGCCTGGATAACGCCATCATGTCCAAGCGCTTGCGCCTGGCCAGCTTCCCCGTTATCAGCCCGAGCAATACCCTGATCCACAACGAAGGCCCGATGCGCCTGCAACTGGAGCCTAATGGTCCCTGGCTGCCTGCGGCGGAATTCATAGGCTGGGCGATCAAGCTCGACCTGATTACCGAAATGGATGATCTGCTGGTGCAGATTGCGATCGAAGACCTTAAGAATGGCAAGGCGGCGATCGGCCTCAATATCTCCTCCCGTGCGGTGAGCAATCCGGCTTATCTGGATCACCTGCATGCCCTGCTGCAAGCCAACCCTGAAGTGGCGGATAAACTCTGGCTGGAAGTGCCGGAAGATGGTGTATTCCGCCATATGGAAGCGTTCCGCAACTTCTGCCTCACGCTTAAGCCGCTGGGTTGCCGTATCGGCGTTGAGCACGTCGGCGCGCAGGTGGCACGCCTGGGCGAGCTGAATGACCTGGGCTTGAGCTATATCAAGATCGATGCCTCGGTCATCCGCAATATCGATAGCAACACCGGCAATCAGGCCTTCCTGAAAGGCCTGTGCCTGATCGTGCACTCGCTGGGCATGATAGCGATTGCCGAAGGTGTGCAGAGCAACGAGGAAATGGCCGCCCTGCCCGACCTGGGCATAGACGGCATGACCGGGCCGGCCATCCAGCCACCGACTGTGTAGCTTGCACGGCGCGGCAACGCAGGGCCGCGCTTGCCGCAAAGGCTCCTGATGGCAGCCCAATAAAAAACCCCATCCATGCGGATGGGGTTTTTTTACGTCTACGTCTACATCACGCAACCGCCCGGCATGGGCCTCAGATCACCGGCTTATCGTCATCCAGTAGCAAATCCAGGCCTTTACCCTGGGTGCGCCAGGACTGTCGCTCAATCAGCCGTTTCTGGGCAGCATCCGGGAAGTCGGTAAAGTGGATCACGTCACGCTCGATCAGCAACAGGATCAAATCTTCCAGCACACGGGCCAGCTGAATGTCGCTCTCGCGAAAAGCATGCTGATCCTTGAGCGCGTTTTCCAGATACTGCAAATACTCTGGCGACTTGCCATCCACAAACTCCCAACCCGGGGAGTCCATGGCCTCGCGACTCATCGCCTTGATATTGCCAGCCTGATCGCGTAACACGTATGGCATAACGCCCTTTCGGATAAGTTAGTCGGTAACCAGTTTATTGTTGGTGACCAGATTGTTGATGATCGCAGCATCGGTATGGCCTGCCGTGGTCAAATCCACGCCGGCCAGCACAATACGCTGGTTCTCGGCACCAGTGTTGAAGGCCGCACCCACGGTATGGCTATCGGCAGAGAAACCGCCGGTAGAGCTGATGTGGATGATGGTATCCGAACCGGATTTCTCAAAATGCAGGTAATTTTGCAGATTGCTGGCATTCTCACCCGTCAACAAATCGCGCAGATCGAGCTTATCACCCCCAGAAGCCACCGAAGCCTTGTTGAAGTCGGTAATGGTATCGACAGCTGGCGAACCCGGGGTGCCGGCATCTGCCAGACTCCACTTGAAGGTATCCACACCGGCACCGCCACTCAGGGTATCGTTGCCAGCACCACCAATCAAGGTGTCGTTGCCATTGTCGCCATACAGGCGATCGTTACCACCGCCGCCAATCAGGATGTCGTTGCCATCACGGCCCATGATAAGGTCAGGATGGCCGGAGCCGGTAATGGTCTCGCTGGCAGCAGTGCCCACCTGAACATCGGTCTTGTCCACATTGATGGTCACCGTCGAACTTGCGGTATCGCCGTCATTGTCCTGCAACACGTAATCCATTTTTTCCGTGATCGCAGAAGACAAGCCATCCGGCGCCTTGTATGAGTAGGTGCCGCTATCCATGTCCACGACAAACTGGCCGCCGTGCAGTGTGGTGACGGTGATTTCATGCGTGGTGCTGTTATAGGTACTGTGATTGGTACCCACCACTTCAACCAGGCCAGTCGCCGGATTGAAACGGTATTCGGTACCTTCCACCACGATACTGCCGACAAAACCGCCATCGGCGCCAATGCCATTACCCGTCATGGTGCCGGTGATGAGATCACCAGCGGCCTGATTCTGGATAGTGCCAGCCAGCACGGCGTCGAGCTGGGTAAACTTGGTGACCAGAATGCCATCCATGTTGGTATTGGCCTGGCCGTCATAGGCGATAGGGTTCAATGCATTGACGCTGTTAATGTCGCTACCGACGCCAATCGCATACGACTTGATCTGGTTAGCCTCCAGGAAGGCTTTCCATGCGGCTTCTTCCTGCGTCTGGATGCCTGCATCCGAGGAATTGGTGTTCGTACCGCCCGTCAGGCTGGTGCTGTTGCCGCTACCGGTATTCGGCTCGCCATCAGAAATAAAGTACGCCACATTCTGTGCGTTGGTCAGCTTGCCGGCATCATCAAACGCATCCATGGCGTTCGCCAGGGCGCTATCGTAGTTGGTGTTGCCGCCAGGACCCTTGGCCAGAATCGAATCCAGCTGCGCCTTGGCCTGATCAATCGTCATCCAGTCAGTCCCGGCCTGAGCCGCGGTGGTGGAAAACACCACCAGACTGATGCGGGTATCGCCCAGCGCATCGTATTTGTCCAGCAAGGTCTTGATGGATTGCACGGCGCTGGCCAGGCGTGTCGTACCACCCACGCCATCCTGCGTGCGCATACTGCCGGAAATATCCAGCGTGATCAGCAGATTGGTATTGGTCGTAGCCAGGTTGGCAGTGATCGGGTTAGCAACGGGGGAGTCATCCTCCACATTCACCGTCAGGTTGCCAACAGAGGTCACACCATTGGCGGTAGCGCTGACGCCCACATTCAGTGACAGCACATCTTCTGTCTTGGTATCAGGGTGATCCAGCGGACGCAGCAGGTTGACATCGTATTCCCCTGCGTTATTGATGCTGATGGTCAGCACAGGCTGGCCGCCGGCAGACCCGGTCAGGGTGCCCGTGCCACTGCCAGACCAGGTGATCAACTGACCACCGGAGTAATAGTCACCCGTAGGGGCGGTCAGCACAACGGAGGTAATAGCATCGCCATCAGGATCGCTGATCTGGATGGTGCCATGGCTGCTGGCGCTATTGGTCAGATCCACCGTGCCATTGCTGTCTGGCAAACCACCTGGCAGGCCTTCTTCAGAGACGCTGGTCGATTCCGAGCTCACGGTAGGTGCGCGGTCATCCGTTACCCCGTTGATGGTAATGGTCAGGTTGGCACTTGCTGGCGTACCGTCGCCATCCTGTATGGTGTAGCTGAATGTATCTTTCAGGGTCTGGTTGGCATTCAGTGCATTCACCGCCGGATTAGCGTTGTTCAGCGTGTAGGTGTAGCTGCCGTTGGCATTCAGTACCAGCGTGCCGTACTGGCCGACAAAGGTGCCGGTGGTTACCACAGGATTAGGATTGACGTCCGGGCCCACGGTGTCGTTATCCACCACATTGCCGGTCACC
>DATMSO010000016.1:0-51858 GCA_035565335.1 Methylovorus sp. | reverse complement strand
AAAGTGATGAGACGGGTTGCTCAGCCGCCTCATCCCAGTTTAACTAAACAATTTAACCTTGAGGGTTAAATGAATTTAGAAGGTTTTTTGAACGAAGAACGTGAATGCATCACGGCCCAGGTTGCGGTTGTTGGTGCCAGCATTTTTCCAGCCGTCATCACCAGCATCGGTACCGGTGTAGTAACCACCAACGTTTACACCGTTAGCCCAGGTCTTAACTGCACCCAGTTTCCAATCGGTGTAGGTGTATACCTTGTCGTTGTCGATGCGGGTTGCACCAGCAGTCGACGTACCGTCAAAGTACTGATAGCCAACGTGAGCGATCAGCGAGTAGCCAGTGTCAGCAAATGGATAGAGTACGTTAGCTTCAACGTAGTTGGAGCCGCGGCCATCTTCAACACCGAAAGCACCCTTGGAAACAACATAGGAGTTCTTAACAGTGATCCAATTCCAACCCAAGGCACCGTAGATTTCTGTAGTGTTAGGATCGGTCAGGCCTGCAGCGCCAAGGCCGCTTTCTTTGGAGCCTGGGTAGAAGTATTGCAGAGCGCCGATGTCATAAGTAATGCCAGTGTCGCCAATGGTATTCTTGTAACCACCGTAAACGTCAACTTCCAGGCTGGAATCTTGCTTGTAACCGCCATCTTTCACCCAGCTAACGTTAGAACCCCAGGAGCCCAGGTAGAAACCGCTGGAATGGGAGTAATCAACGCCGCCTTGCAGAGCTGGTTCGCGGCCGGTTTGTGTCAAACCACGGAAGATGTATTGGCTGTAGAGGCCAATGTTATAAGAGAAGGTGTGGGGCGAAGTAGCTTCTTCAGCGGCAGCGTCGGCGGCCAAAACGGCAGCAGGAGCTGCGAAGGTGCCCAGAACGGCTACCAGTAAAAGCGATTTACGCATTGAATTTCCTTTCAGAGTAAAAAAACAACATAAAACGAGCAACAAACATAAAGCAACACTCGTGCCAAAAAGACAAAGCACGGAAAAACATTGAGTTACAATGCTAAGGTAATGAGCATCATGAAACAATGAGAGTATTTCTTTGTTTACAATAATTTGCGGCACCCCTATGGTGCGTTTACAGGTGTATCCACGCACTGAATAACAGCCTGGCTGGCGTCATTGATGAAGGAGAAAGAACCATGAATACGGCATTTTTGAATGATTTGTCATTGAAAATAAAAGAGATTTCAAAATCATCGCCTTTGGGTGATCTGGAAAAGAATGTAAATGCACTATTACAGGGCGCATTCACCAAGTTGGAGCTGGTTTCTCGCGAGGAATTTGACGTACAGGCCGATCTGCTGCGGGTTTCAAGGCAGCAGCTGGATGAAGCGCAGCAAAAATTGGAAAAAATGGAACAAAAACTGACAGAACTAGAAGTTTTGTTGCAAAAAACCAACAGTTAATTGTGAATCATGTCACTAGCAGTCATTAAAAGTCGTGCATTGTGTGGCATGGATGCACCACCCGTGGAGGTGGAAGTCCATCTTGCAAACGGATTACCCAGCTTTACTATCGTCGGTTTGCCGGAAGCAGAGGTAAAGGAAAGCAAGGACAGGGTGAGAGCCGCCTTGCAGACAGCCCAGTTTGAATTTCCTGCCCGGCGCATTACCGTCAATCTGGCTCCTGCGGATTTGCCCAAGGAAAGCGGGCGCTATGACTTGCCGATTGCGATTGGTATTCTGGCCGCTTCCGGTCAATTGCCGATTGAGGGGCTGACGCAATACGAAATGGCGGGGGAGCTGGCGCTCACCGGCGAATTGAGGCCGGTAAAAGGGGCATTGGCGATGACATATAAAGCCTGGCGCGATGGCCGGGCTTTTATTTTGCCCGAAGCCAGTGCGGCAGAAGCCGCGCTGGTGGCCGATGCACAAATATTGCCCGCGAATAGTTTGCTCGCGGTATGTGCCCATCTGCTTGGGCAATCAACACTGGCGTTGCAGCGGCCAGACCTGCCATCCTCCACACCGGCATATGCGGACTTTGCCGATGTCAAAGGGCAGGCGCATGCAAAGCGTGCGCTGGAAGTCGCCGCAGCTGGCGGGCATAGCATTCTGATGCAGGGGCCGCCTGGCACCGGCAAATCCATGCTGGCTGCCCGATTGCCGGGGATACTGCCTGCCATGACAGAAGAAGAGGCGCTGGAATCCGCCGCAATTCAGTCACTCAACGGTGCATTTCGCACCAGCAATTGGCGGCAACGGCCTTATCGCGCACCGCACCATACCGCATCGGCGGTGGCGCTGGTGGGTGGGGGCAGTGTGCCGCGCCCCGGGGAAATATCTCTCGCACATCATGGCATCCTGTTTCTGGATGAGCTGCCGGAGTTTGATCGCAAGGTGCTGGAAGTGCTGCGCGAGCCGCTGGAGTCCGGCCACATCACCATTTCACGCGCGGCGCGTCAGGCGGATTTTCCGGCACGTTTTCAGCTGCTGGCGGCGATGAATCCTTGCCCTTGCGGCTACTTGGGCCATTACAACCATAAGTGTCGTTGCACACCTGACCAGGTGTCACGCTATCGCCATCGCCTGTCAGGCCCATTGATGGACCGGATCGATATGCATATCGAAGTGCCCGCCTTGCGTGAAGACGAATTGCTGGCACGCGAAACCAGCGAGAGCAGTGAGGCGATCCGTGTTCGTGTCGAGGCGGCGCGTGCGGTGCAAATGCAACGGCATGGCAAGGCCAACGCACTGCTGGAGAGCCATGAGGTTGATAGCCTCTGTCAACTCGATGTTCAGGGACAAGCCTTGCTCAAGCAGGCCATTCAGCGACTCAATCTGTCCGCACGGGCGTATCATCGGATATTGAAGCTGGCCCGCACGATTGCTGATCTGGCTGGCGCTAAGGATATCGCGACCGCCCATGTCGCCGAAGCCATTCAATACCGCAAGCACGAGATATAAGGGTTAAATCCATGGATAAATTCCAGTCCGCCTGGCGTGAAGAAATGCGCTCTGCCTGCATATACAAGCAGATGTCGATACAGGAACCCGTCGAAGCGCATCGCACCCTGTTCGGCCAACTGGCGACCGAGGCTGAATTCCAGGCCGGAATATGGCAGCAGCAAGGCCGTACCCATGGCGCGACCATGCCGGACAGGTATCAGCCTGATCTCCGCACACGCGTGGTCTTGCTGCTGCTGCGTAAGCTGGGCGCGAGACGCATGCAGCCGCTGCTCGCCGCCATCAAGATACGCGGCTTGTCGGTGTACCGTCTACCAGCGCCTCAGGACGAGCATGCCACGCCACAGACGATAGCGGATGTCGGTATGCGGCATCGTAATGCCGGTACTAGTGGTGGCCTGCGGGCGGCGGTATTTGGCGTGAATGATGGTCTGGTGTCGATTGCTTGTCTGGTGATGGGCGTTGCCGGTGCGGCGGCCACTGTGTCGACCATCCTCATGACCGGGGTGGCCGGTTTGCTGGCGGGTGCCTTTTCCATGGCGGCCGGCGAGTATATTTCCATGCGTTCGCAACGCGAGATGTTTGAATACCAGATCGGGCTGGAACGCGATGAGCTGGCGCAATACCCGGAACAGGAAGCGCGTGAGTTGCAGTTGATTTATCAGGCCCGGGGTTTGAATGAAAGCGAAGCGCAGGCACTGGCACAACGTATGGTGGCAGACCCGGAGAAAGGCCTGGATGCACTGGCGCGCGAAGAATTGGGCTTGAACCCCGATGAGCTGGGTTCGCCCTGGGCGGCGGCATTTTCTTCATTTCTGGCATTTACCTTCGGCGGGCTGGTGCCCTTGCTTCCCTATCTGCTGGGCGGCGGCGCTCATGCGCTGACCACGGCCATTGTCCTGACCGCGCTGGCGCTGTTTGGCATAGGCGCGGCCTTATCCCTGTTCACCGGGCGCAATGCCTGGCAGGGCGGCCTGCGTATGCTGCTGATAGGCGGTGCGGCTGGCGCCATGACCTACTGGATAGGCAGTTTGCTCGGCACATCGGTGCTCTAGTTCTGCTGGCCTTGCCTTGGCCGGCGGCGGCAATCTTGGCGGGCAACCCACCAAGCCTCCGGGTAGTTGAACCTGCGTTGCGCAATGCAGTCAGATGACTCCTTGCCAGACATGCATAGGCGAAAGCTGCACATAAACAATCGTCTGTGCCTGACGCAGTGCCTGTTTTATAATGACGCCTTTGTCTTAACACCTGCTGACCGCGAGGTCTGCGCATGGCCAGTCATGCTGACTGGCCATCTACAAACGAGCGCCCCATGAACCAGCCGTCTACCTTAAGCACCGCTATCCCCGTTTCTGCCACCGAGCTGCATCTGCGCGAGCTGTTGGCAAAGCGCATCTTGATTCTGGATGGCGCCATGGGGACCATGATTCAGCGTTACAAGCTGACAGAAGAGGATTACCGCGGTGGTCCGCAGGGGCGCTTTGCCGATTTCAAGCCTGGCCTGGCCTTCTGTCCTAATGGCGATGGTTGCGGATGTGGGCAGCCGCATGCTGCGCCAGCAGAAGGGGAAACGCGCGAACTGTTCGTCAAAGGCAATAATGAATTATTGACGCTGACACAGCCGCATATCATCCAGGAAATTCACGAGCAGTACCTGGCGGCAGGCGCCGATATTATCGAGACCAATACCTTCGGGGCGACCACGGTCGCGCAGGAGGATTACCACATGGCGCATCTCGCGTTCGAGATGAACGTGGAAGCCGCCAAGCTTGCGCGCGCGGCTTGCGATAAATACAGCACGCCGGACAAACCGCGCTTTGTCGCCGGTGCCCTGGGGCCTACGCCAAAAACCGCGTCCATTTCGCCGGATGTGAACGATCCTGCGGCCCGCAACATCACGTTTGACCAGTTGGTGAAAGCCTATCTGGAGCAAACCATCGCGCTGGTGGAAGGCGGAGCCGACATCCTGCTGGTGGAAACCATCTTTGATACGCTGAACTGCAAGGCCGCGCTGTTTGCCATCGATGCCTATTTTGAGCAGAGCGGCAAACGCCTGCCCATCATGATTTCGGGGACGGTGACAGATGCCTCCGGACGCATACTCTCCGGTCAAACCGTACCGGCGTTCTGGCATTCCGTGCGCCATGCGCGGCCACTGACCATAGGCCTCAATTGTGCCTTGGGCGCTGCGCTGATGCGCCCCTATGCCGAAGAGCTGTCCAAGATCGCCGATACCTTTGTCTGCATTTACCCCAATGCCGGATTGCCCAACCCGATGTCGGACACCGGCTTTGATGAAGAGCCACAAGACACTTCCAGCCTGCTGAAAGAGTTTGCCGAGAGCGGTTTTGTCAATGTGGCAGGGGGCTGCTGCGGTACCACGCCTGCGCATATTCAGGCGATTGCCGAGACGGTGAAAACCATTGCGCCGCGTCAAGTGCCTGCGCCACGCCATGCCACGCTGCTGGCAGGTCTTGAGCCATTCATCATTGATGACAGCTCCCTGTTTGTGAATGTGGGGGAGCGTACGAATGTCACCGGCTCCAAGGCCTTTGCCCGTATGATCCTGAATGAGCAATACGAGGATGCGCTGCAGGTGGCGCGCCAGCAGGTGGAAAATGGCGCACAGGTGATCGACATCAACATGGATGAAGGCATGCTGGACGCCGTGAAGGCGATGACGCATTTCCTGAACCTGGTCGCCTCCGAGCCCGATATTGCCCGCGTGCCCATCATGATCGACTCATCCAAATGGGAAGTGATCGAGGCCGGCCTGAAGTGCGTGCAAGGCAAGTCCATCGTCAACTCGATTTCCATGAAGGAAGGCGAGGCGGAATTCCTGCGCCAGGCGCGCCTGTGCCGCCGCTACGGAGCCGCAGTCATCGTCATGGCGTTTGATGAAAAAGGTCAGGCCGATACCTATGAACGCAAGATCGAGATCTGCAAGCGCGCCTATGACTTGCTGGTCAACGAAGCGACCTTTCCGCCGGAAGACATCATCTTCGATCCCAATATCTTTGCCGTGGCAACGGGTATCGAGGAGCACAACAACTACGCGGTGGATTTCATTAACGCCACCCGCTGGATCAAGGAAAACCTGCCTTACGCCAAGATTTCCGGCGGCGTGTCCAATGTGAGCTTCAGCTTCCGTGGCAATGACCCGGCGCGCGAGGCCATCCATACTGTATTCCTCTACCACGCTATCAAGGCCGGCATGACCATGGGCATCGTCAATGCCGGCATGGTCGGGGTCTACGATGACCTGCCAGCCGAATTGCGCGAGCGTGTGGAAGATGTGGTGCTGAACCGCCGCGAAGATGCCACCGAGCGCATGATCGAATTTGCTGCCACCCTCACCGCAGGTGGCAAGAAAGAAGCGCCCACGCTGGAGTGGCGCGGTACGCCCGAGCAGCCCGCGTCGGTGGGCAAGCGTCTGGAACATGCCATGGTGCATGGCATTACCGAATTCATTGTGGAAGATACCGAAGAAGCCCGCCAGCAGGTGATGGCTGCCGGAGGCCGTCCGATCAATGTGATCGAAGGCCCGCTGATGGATGGCATGAATGTGGTGGGCGATCTGTTTGGCCAGGGCAAGATGTTCCTGCCGCAGGTGGTGAAGTCTGCGCGTGTGATGAAGCAGGCGGTTGCTCACTTGATTCCGTTTATTGAGGAAGAAAAAGCCGCTGAAGAAAAACGCACCGGCGTGGCCGCCAAGCCCAAGGGCAAAGTGGTGATTGCCACAGTGAAAGGCGATGTACACGACATCGGCAAAAACATCGTCTCGGTGGTGCTGCAGTGCAACAACTTTGAGGTGGTGAACATGGGAGTGATGGTGCCGTGCTCGGAAATCCTGGCCACGGCCAAGGTGGAAAACGCCGACATCATCGGTCTGTCCGGCCTCATCACGCCTTCGCTGGAAGAAATGGCCTATGTGGCCAAGGAAATGCAGCGTGACCCGCATTTCCGCATGCTGAAGATACCGTTGCTGATTGGCGGCGCCACCACCTCGCGTGCGCACACGGCGGTCAAGATCGCGCCCAATTACGAAGGCCCGGTGATCTATGTGCCTGATGCCTCGCGCTCGGTATCGGTCATGCAATCGCTGCTGACACCGGAACAGCGCGAGAGCTATATCAACGAAGTGGCGGCAGATTATGATCGTGCGCGCGCCCAGCACGCCAATAAAAAAGGCCCGACCATGCTGACGCTGGCGGAAGCGCGTGCCAACAAGGTGAAAGCCGGCTTTGACGGTGCGAATGCCCCGCTGAAGCCGAAATTCATTGGCCGACGCGTATTCAAGAATATTGATCTTGCTACGATCGCCGAATACATCGACTGGGGGCCTTTTTTCCAGACCTGGGATCTGGCTGGGTTCTATCCGGCCATCCTGACCGATAGCGTAGTGGGCGAGGCTGCGACCAAGCTGCTGGCAGAAGGCCAGGCGATGTTGAAAAAGATCATCGAAGGGCGCTGGCTCACTGCCAACGGCGTAGTGGCGCTGCTGCCCGCTAATACCGTCAATGATGACGACATTGAAATCTACACCGACGAAACCCGCAGCCAGGTAGCGTTTACCTGGTATGGCATGCGGCAGCAGACCGCCAAGCCGGTGATTGACGGGGTGCCGCGCCCCAACCAGTGCCTGGCGGACTATATTGCGCCCAAGGCATCGGGCGTTGCCGATTACATCGGCATGTTCGCCGTCACAGGCGGTCTGGGCATCGATAAGTACCTGCAGCGTTTTGAGCAGGATCATGACGATTACAGCAGCATCATGCTGAAGTCACTGGCTGACCGTCTGGCCGAAGCCTTTGCCGAGTATTTGCACGCGCGGGTACGCACCGACTTGTGGGGATATGCTGCGGATGAGCAGCTGGATAACGAAGCCTTGATCAAGGAGCAATACCGCGGCATCCGTCCGGCCCCAGGCTATCCGGCCTGTCCCGATCATACGGTCAAGCCGGATATGTTCCAGGTCATGCAGTGCGACGAGATCGGCATGACGCTGACCGAGTCGCTGGCCATGATGCCTGCGGCTGCGGTGTCAGGCTTCTATCTGGCCCATCAGGATGCCAAGTACTTTAGCGTGGACAAGATCGGGCAGGACCAGCTGAAAGATATGGCGCTGCGACGAGGGCTTTCGGAAGACTATCTGGAGCGCTGGCTCGCGCCTAATTTATAGCAATCACAATGACTTAATGCCGCCATGTGGAGGGATTATTCTCTCCACATGGCAATGCTGTCTTGCGAACGGGCATTGCTACTTCTTCAACCTCCCTTTGCGGCTTGTACCTTCTCTGCTACTTTGGGTCATTCTTTTTTCCTGCATGGCTTTCGTTCTGCATCACCTCCTAATCCCTCAAGAAGTTGCTTTTCGATCCTGTTTCACATCTGTATCAGCTCTGGTTTCGGCTCCTAAGTCATCATAAAAATACATATATTGCAATTGATAACAGTTATCATTTACAATAATTAACATCATTGGATAGGCAAGTCACCACCCACCGACGTCGTTCAGCGGTCCCCACCCAGCAGATCACTTCTGCCCAATGCAATTCAACTCATCAGTCAGTAAAAAAAACAGAAAGGCTCAGGGGGCCATGTATCGCTATTCCGCATTGCATTTAGCATTAATGTTTGTATTCAGCAGTTTTTCCAACGCTTCATTCGCCGCTACGCCTAACCCAGAAGACACTACCAGCGAGCTCGAGGAGGTGAAGGTAAAGGCGCAAAAAGAAGTGGCTTCTCCGTATCAGGTTGTTGTCAGTACCACGGCAGCAAAAATCGATGTCCCTTTGCGTGATATTCCGCAAACGGTAAATGTGATCCCAAAAGCATTGATGGAAGACCAGGGCGCCATATCGCTGCAGGATGCACTGCGCAATGTGCCGGGTATTGGTTTCAGTAATGGCGATGGTCAGCGCGACCAGGTGAATATCCGTGGATTCAGTGCGATTGCCGATCAGTTTGTGGATGGCATACGGGATGATGCGCTTTACTTCCGTGACCTTGCTAATGTGGAGCAGATTGAGGTGCTGAAAGGCCCTGCGGCGGTGCTTTATGGGCGCGGCTCATCTGGTGGTCTGATCAATCGCATTACCAAAAAGCCATTGGATACGCCGATGATTAACCTGACCGCGACTCTGGGCAGCTACAATTTTCAGCGATACGAAGCCGATATCAACCAGCCTCTGGGTGACAACGTTGCATTGCGTATTAATGGGGCGCGGCAGACCAGTGATGGGTTCCGTAACCAGTATTTTGTGGATCGCGAATTTATTGCACCATCCATTCAATTTGATATTTCCGAGAAAACCCGGCTGCTGTTGCAGGCGGAGTATCTGGATGATCGTCGGCTGAATGACTTTGGTGTGCCTGCTATCAATGGCCGTCCGGTCAAGGTCAATATAGATACATACTATGGCTCGGCCAATGCGCGGCGCGATGACTATGTACAAAGCCGTGTCAGTGCCGGCTCTTTTGTGCTGGAGCATAAATTCAGCGAGGATGTGAAACTGCGCAATGCCTTCCGCATGTATCGCTATGATCTTGATCGCAATAACACCGTGGTTAGCAGCATTACCGGTACCATCAGTAACCCCATAGCTAACCGGCGTTACAGCACCGTTCAACGCGAGGAGGATGGCTATTTCAACCAGACCGACCTCAGCATCAAGGCGCATGCATTTGGCCTTGAACATGCCTTGCTGTTTGGTATGGAATTTGGCGAGCAGAAGAAAGATGCCCTGTCTGGAAATTACCAGAACCCTGCCTCGGTGAGCCTTTACAATCCTGTATTGACGCCATCTGCCCGTGTGGGCCTCGCACCTTCGGACTCTACCGGCACCAGCACGACGGCAGCGCTTTACATGCAGGATCTGGTGACGTTGTCTGAGCACTGGAAAGCGCTGGTAGGAGCTCGCTATGACCGTTTCAATCAGGAAACAAAAGACAATCTGAGCCCGGCCAAGCTGGATCGCGTAGACAAAGAATGGAGTCCACGTGCCGGCCTGGTGTATCAGCCGACGGATGACGTCAGTTTTTATGGCTCTTATACCAAGTCATTCCAGCCATCGCAGGAAACCTTCAATCTTGCATTCAACAACAATGCTGCTCAGCTGGCACCTGAAGAAACCACCAATTATGAGGTGGGCGCCAAATTGGACTGGTTGAATGGCAATCTCTCGACCATGGTTTCCCTGTTCCGGCTTGAGCGTACCAACATCAAGAGCGCAGACCCGGCTAACAGTAATCGACTGATACCGGTCGGCGAACAACGCACCGATGGGCTGGAGCTATCCGCCATGGGCCGCCTGGCCGAAGGCTGGGACGTGAATGCTGGGTATGCTTATATGGATGCCAAGATTACGGACTCGCCTTCGACCATGGCCGTCAATATCGTCGGTGAACCTGCACGAGTGGCGCTTGAAGGTAATCGCGCTAGCCTCACTCCGCGGCATAGCGCGAATCTCTGGATATCGCACCGGTTTGGTAATGGTTTCGGCCTGGGTGGGGGTGTGGTGCTAGTGGGGGATCAATATACCTCGGCTAGCAACGTCGTTAAGTTGCCCGGCTATACCCGCTTTGACGCCAGCGCTTTTTATGAGACCAAAAGCTATGATTTGCGCCTGACATTGAACAACTTGTTAGATAAGGAATATTACATCTCAGCCCATGGCGGCGCTGATTTGTACAATACGCCAGGAGCGCCACGCAGTGCGTTGCTGAGTTTGCGGCTGAAGTTCTGATTTTGTAGTTAACTCGTTATTCAGTGTCGTTGAAATGAAAAAGCCGGAATTAATCCGGCTTTTTCATTACTCAACCTTTTAAAAACCCTCGGTATATCAAGGTTTCAAGCGGCCTGCTTGTTAAGCTCAGCAGCCCATTGCATGGCCTGCAGTTGAATTGCCGTAAAGTCACCGACACTGATGCCAAGGGCATGCAGCTCGGCACGTACCGCTTCAAAGTCAGTGCGCTCGATTTCCTCGGCCAACTGCAATAGCTGCCCCAGCGGGCCCTCATGCGCCAGGATCGCCTGCTTGAGATGCTCCATCAGGCCGATTTCATTCAGGATTTTTTCTATGGGCACCTGCAGTACGGCATCGACCAGGGACAGCATGCCCACCATAAAGGCCTGATCGCTGAAGCGAGGCTCGGGCGATTGCAGCTTGAGCGCGATCAGCTCCATCAGGCGGGCGCGACTCGCCACTTGTTGCATCAGATTGCTGGCATTGCCAGCTTCGGGCGATACATAGAGCAGTAGTTGCACCCAGCGTAGCAGCTGGCGCTGGCCCAGCACGGCAATCGCCTGGCGGATAGAGCCGATTTCCTGCTGACGGCCCCCACTGATGCCGACCGAATTCACCAGGCGCAGCAGGCTGACCGAAAGATCGGGGCTCTGTTTGAAAGGTTCTTCTAGCGCTTGCAGATTGGCATCGCTGATCAGCATGCCCATGATGCGCATCAGCGTCATCTGGTTGGGTTGGGGTTTTTTGCCTTGCAGGATAACGGGCTGGGCGAAAAAATAGCCCTGGAACAACTCAAATCCCAGTTTCTTGAAGGCTTCAAATTCATCTTCGTTCTGGACTTTTTCAGCGAGCAGCTGAATGTGTTTATGCTGGCGCAACACGGTCAGCGATGGCGCCATTTGCTTGAGGGGGGTCAGGGTCAGGTCAACTTTGACGATGTCCACCAAGGGCAGAATATGATCGTATTCAGGGCGGTAAAGAAAATCATCAAGGGCAATACGGAAGCCCATTTCTTTTAATGCGGCACAGCGTTCGACGATTTGTGCATTGATGGGAACATCTTCCAGAATCTCCAGTATCACCCGCTCGGGAGGGAGTAGCTCCAGCGTCTCGCTCATCAGCAGGCTGGCTGAGACATTGAGGAAAGCATCTTCATTGCCCAGCACCAGTTCCAGGCCAAACTCGCTCAGCATGTTGACGATGACGGTAGAGGTGGCAAGCACATCATCCACTACATCGGTCGAGAGGCTGGCTTCAGACCGAAACAGCAATTCATAAGCGATGATTTTGCGGTTCGCAGTCAATATGGGCTGACGTCCGAGAAAGACATCTGCCCCTCCTGAGCCAAACGACTCGATTACTGCGCTACTCATCCACGATGCTCCCCATATTCAAGTGATACTGACTGCCTTTTAGTCCTGCTATCGCTTATCATTATGCATAAAATGCCACAGGACACTATTGTTTAAATACTTTAAAAGCTAACGGGAACATTAAGCAATAGTTTTTATACATTCCATTCCCGTCATCACTCGTTAAGAACACATCATGCATATTCACATCCTCGGCATTTGCGGCACATTCATGGGCGGCATCGCGGTGCTGGCCAAAGCCGCAGGGCATCACGTCACCGGGTGCGATGCTAATGTCTACCCGCCCATGAGCACGCAGCTGGAAGCGCAGGGCATTGCCCTAACTGAGGGGTTCTCCCCCGAGCAAACCGCGCTTGATCCTGACATTTACGTCATTGGCAATGTGGTCACACGCGGCAACCCCCTGATGGAAGAAATCCTGAATCGGGGCTTGCCGTATGTGTCGGGCCCGCAATGGCTGGCCGAGAATGTCTTGCGCGATAAATGGGTGCTGGCGGTAGCCGGCACCCATGGTAAAACCACTACCAGCTCCATGCTGGCCTGGATACTGGAATACGCTGGTCTGGCCCCTGGTTTTCTGATTGGCGGAGTGCCGCAGAATTTTGATATTTCTGCCCGCTTGCCGGGTGCTCCGCGGCAGGAGCCTCAGGGTCGTTCACCCTTTTTCGTGATCGAAGCCGATGAATACGACACGGCGTTTTTCGACAAACGCTCCAAGTTTGTACACTACCGTCCACGCACGGCGGTGCTGAATAACCTGGAGTTTGATCATGCCGATATTTTTGCCGATCTGGCCGCCATTGAAACCCAGTTCCACCACCTGGTGCGCACGGTGCCGCAGCAGGGTCTGGTCGTTGCCAATGGACGCGAGGCCAGCCTGCAGCGCGTGATTGATCGTGGTTGCTGGACCCCGGTAGAAACCTTTGGCGATGCTCAAGGCTGGCATGCCGGCCCTGCCGATGCCGATGGCAGTTTTGATGTGCTGCAAGGGGAAGCGTTATTGGGGCGCGTTCACTGGTCATTGCTTGGCGAGCATAACCGCATGAATGCCTTGGCGGCGCTTGCAGCAGCGCGCCATGTTGGCGTACCGGTGGAGGTGGGCATTGCGGCGCTAGCGGAGTTCCAGAATGTGAAGCGCCGTATGGAAGTGCGCGGCGAGGTGAAGGGAATTACTGTTTATGATGACTTTGCCCACCACCCCACCGCCATTACCACTACGCTGGAAGGGCTGCGCGCCAAGGTGGGCTCGGCCCGTATTGTGGCGGTGCTGGAGCCTCGCTCCAACACCATGAAGCTGGGCGTAATGAAAGCCGCTCTGCCAGCGAGTCTTCAGGCAGCCGACCGGGTGTATTGCTATGGCGCCAACCTGGGTTGGGATGCGGCTGAGGCTCTGCAGGGCATGGGCGATATAGCCAAGGTGGAAACCGACATGAACACGCTGGTGGAGGCTATTGCCCGTGAAGCGCGTAGCGGAGACCATATTCTGGTGATGAGCAATGGCGGTTTTGGCGGGATTCATCAAAAACTGCTGGAAAGGCTGGCCGCTTGAAGCTGCCCCTGCTGAGTCGCCTTGATGCGCTGGGCATCACCTTGCTGGTGTCGGCAGTGCTGCATATTGCGCTCATCGCCAGCCTGGATTTCAAGGCGCCTGACCTGCAGGTGCTGAAGGACAGAATGTCCTCCATGGATATTGTGCTGGTCAACACCAAAACCGAAAGCAAGCCGGAAAAAGCCGATGCGCTGGCGCAGGCCAACCTTAACCGTGGCGGTAATACGGATGCTGATCGCCGCATGAAATCGGCGCTGCCACCGCCTGATCAGCCGCCCAAGCAAACCACACCCAAACCCGAGGCGCAATCACGACAGACCGCCATGCAGGCATCCTCTGCCCCCTCTGAGGTTGAGCGCAAACAGCAAAAGGTGGCCGAGCTGGAAAAGCAGGTGCAGGAACTGATGCACCAGATGCAATCGACCAACAAGGTGGACACCCACCCCATGCAGGAGGCGGCGGCGGTGAAACCCGAAACCGGCGAGCAGGCGACCAGCAGCAAGTCACTGAAAGCGGCAGACCTCTTGGCCAGCAGTCTGGATATGGCGAGACTGGAAGCCCAGATTGCCAAGCAGCAGGATGAGTACCAGAAACGCCCCAAGCGCAAATTCATCGGAGCCCGCGCGCAGGAGTATCGTTTTGCCGCTTATGTGGATAACTGGCGGCAGAAGGTGGAAAAAGTGGGCAGCCTCAATTATCCCGAAGCCGCCAAGGATAAAAAGCTGTATGGCAAGCTGACCATGACGGTCTCCATCCGTGCTGATGGCAGCCTGGACAAGATCGAGATCAACCAGAGTTCAGGCTACAAAGAGCTGGATGATGGTGCGCGCCGCATCGTGGAACTGGCGGCACCGTTTGCGCCATTTCCGGAAAATGTGCGCGCTGATACGGACATTCTGAGTGTGACTCGCACCTGGAACTTTACCCGTCAGGACAGTCTGACCACGGAGTAGCTGCTTTTTGCTGTCGCATCCCAGCACTTACTATCTAACCTGCCGCATGAAATGAACACCATGACACCTTATTTTCAGCATCACGTATTTTTCTGCCTCAACAAGCGCGAGGACGGTGCGGACTGCTGCGCCAACCATGGTGCCGAGGCCGCCTTTGATTACATGAAATCGCGCATCAAAAAGCTCAAACTGAGCGGCAAAGGCAATGTGCGTATTAATCGGGCAGGCTGTCTTGATCGCTGCAGTGAAGGCCCGCTGATGGTGATTTACCCTGAGGCCGTCTGGTATGGGTTTGTGGACAATGAGGATATTGATGAAATCATTGAGTCGCACATCCTCAACGGAAAACCGGTAGAGCGACTGATACTGCAGGGCTAGCCTTTACAGGCTCAAGCCCGCACCTAGCCAAGCAGCTGCTGGATTTCCTGTTTCAGTTCGCTGGCAGTGGCAGCATCCAGGGCATGTGCCATGGTTTCGCGGCGGGCGGGCGCCCAGATCGCCGCGGGAAAATGCCGGTCTCGCTTGTAGCGCGGGATAATATGCCAGTGCACATGGGGTGTCATGTTGCCGAGACTAGCGAGGTTGATCTTATCCGGCCGCATCACCTTGCGCACGGCTTTTTCCACCTTGAATACCACTTGCATCAGGCGCAGCTGATCCTCGCTGGTGAGGTCGGTCATCTCTTTTACATGACGGTTAAGTATCACCCGGCAAAACCCGGGGTAATCCTGATCATCCACCCGCACGACACGACAGAACTCATCCTGCCATTGCAGCTCGCCTCCCGGCACTGCGCATAATTCACAACTTGCCATTGTTATCCTGTTAATTCCTGATGCCAGCTATGTCAGCTGGCATTATAGCGTGCCACCCTGCAGATGCCGCCCATCATGGTCTGCAGGCGGCAGCCCTGCCTTTTCTAACCTTGACCTTTCATCACCAGCTCGGCATATTCTTCAAAACTGATGGTGCCACCCAGCGATTCCGCCACATGCTGGTCGCGGGCGGGCAGGGCATCCTGCAGGCCGTCTATGCGTTTCCATTGTGGCAACGGTGTTGGGCAGTCGACCCGCGGCACATAGCGTGATGTGGCGACGCGCTGATGCGGATGTATGTAGCGCGGGCAGTTGATGAAGATTTCTTCTATCGTCACCCGCACCACCAGTTCGGCTTCTTTATATTCCTGCAGCAAGGGGTCGTTGGGCACGATCTGCGCCGTGCCATGAACGCGCACCCGGTGCGGATGCTCAAAATCAATAAACAGCATGCCGATTTTCGGATTCAGCGTCATATTGCCCATGGACAGATACATGCCATTGCCATCCAGGCTGGGGAAGGCCAGGGTCTTGCTGTCCAGCACCTTTACAAAGCCCGTACTGCCGCCCTTGTAGGAACAGGTGGGAAATCCGCGATGATCGATGGTGGTAAGAAAAAACATGTCGCGACTCTCGATAAAGCCGCGATGCTCGTCGCTGATTTCTGGTACCACGATAAATTCGCTCACCCGGTCCGCCATGCTGACGGTATCAAACTGCTGCTGCAATACGCGATGTTGCGCGCCGTAAAGATCACTCATGTTCACCCTCCAAAAACACCACGGTTTTGCGACTGGAGAGGCATTCTAACTCTATTTTGCACGGCATGAGCAGCCTGCAAATGCGGGGTGGCCGCTTGGTGACATGCCCGCTGGGGGAACGCACAGGCAAGTCTGTACTCAGACTACGGGTGGTTGCCGCAGTCTTTGCAAGACAGGCAACGACACGTCGCAAGCCAGAATGTCGGGAATTCCATCAGGAGTATCATGGTGACCTTGCCTGGTGGCGTTTACCGGCATGCTTTGTTCACTACATGGAGGTACGTCATGACCGCTGATAATGCATCACCCACCATATCCATACGCATTTTTTTCACGAGCGATACCCTGGATGAAGAGGGTATCCCATCCATTTACCGCAGCTACCAGATCAGTGGCCGCGCAGCGTTGCCGAATGAAGCGCCAAGCGGCTATGGCGTGGCCAAGGTCGCCCCATTGTCTGACGATGCCCCGCCACTGGTGCCCGACGAAGTACAAGCGCCGGAGGGGGCCGAGGGTGCCATTCAGGCCGCCATTGAGCAACTCAAAATGCTGAATCCCGGACTGGAGTGTAAAGGCGCTTAGCCCTCCCGCTGACGATCTTCAGACGAAAGCCTCGCTGGCAATCCTGCTCTTTTTCAGGCCCATTTATTTTTCAGGCCTGCCGATGTAATTTCTGTTCTAAGGTGAGCGGGTTTGGTGGGATAATTTCGGCTGCTATAGCCGCCGGTCATCCAACCGTGTCAGTTCGGATTCCGCATGGTGTTTTGCGGAATGTGATGGCCGTGTGTCTCGTTAAAAAACGGCTTCGCCCCTTGCCACTTTTGGAAGGGGCTTTACTTTATCGATGCGTGATTGGCAGGCGACAAGCCCGCTTATAATCATCGACTATTGCACATCGCGAGATGTGTTTGCAGAACGAAAGACGTAAGGAGCATTGATGCAAACAGTCAGCCTGACCCTTCCGATTGATACCGTGGATGGGCCTTATCTGGATGAATCCCAGGCTATTGCCTGCGGAGAAAAATTAGCCAGCGAGTATCAGGCCGGGGAGCCTTTTCCGCATATCGTCATCGATAATTTTTTGCCGGAAGCCCTGGCGCAATCCATTCTTGACCAGTTCCCCCGCGAGCAGACCAGCAACGAAAAAGTCTACGAGCGCGGATATCGCGGCCTGCATAAACGCCAGATCAGTCCCAGTGCCTGCACCCGCGAGTTGCGTGAGGTGTTTGCTTTTGTCAATTCGGCGCCGATGCTCTTCTTCCTGCAAAAGATGACAGGCATAGACGGCCTGATTCCCGATCCTTATTTCAATGGCGGCGGCTTTCACGAAACCAGCCGTGGTGGTCTGTTGGGCGTCCATTCGGATTTCCGCATTAATAAATCCATGCATCTTGAACGCCGGCTCAACATGATTATTTACCTCAATAAGGATTGGCAGCCGGAGTACGGCGGCGATCTGGAGTTGTGGGACACCAAGATGACCAAGTGCCTGAAAAAGGTGGCGCCTATTTTCAATCGTTGCGTGGTGTTCAATACCGATGAGGATAGCAACCATGGACATCCGGAACCGCTGAATACGCCGGATGGCATCACGCGCAAATCCATGGCGCTCTACTACTACACGGCATCCAAGCGCATTTACGAGGATATCGAAGTCCATAAGACCAACTACAAACCGCGTCCGCGCGATAAATTCAGTCTGCGTTACCTTTGGGAGCGTGTGCGCCCAAATCGCGGGTAGGCCATATAGTCGCTATGCATGAACCACGGGGCGCCAGCAGCGCCCCGTTTTCGTTTTTGATCTGGCAAATGTGTCGTTAATTGCCATGTCTGCTGGCGCTCTACCAATCAGCCGGGCCGCAGGACCTGACTTTAAAGGTGACGGCTTACCTGACATTTTCTGACGCCAGCATGCGCTGATGGCTTATGCCCATCCGCGCTCAACCGCGGCATTATCCACGTTCAACTTTGGCCCCCGCAACGGTGAGATGCCCTTTTCTATCATGCACCCCTATATTTCTAACGCTGGCGTAGCTGCATGAGCAGCTGGCTCGCCCTGCTGCTTGCTCCCGGGCTCGCACTTATCAGTTTGTCCCTGTTATATGCCTGGGCCATGCCGGCTTGTGGCGTGCCTGTGCTGTTGCCGGTCTGGCTGATGCAAGGCTTGCCTTTGCTGGCATTGCTGGTGAATCTGTTGATTGCCATGCATGCCTGGGGGCTATGGCGCCGCATGGCTGGCGATGCCAGACAGCAACCGTCGAGGCAGACGGCACCGGCGCTACGGAATGTGGTGGCCTATCTTGGCGTCTGGAGCGGGCTGCTATTCAGCTTGCTGGTACTGCTGTTGTGGCTGGCAGCCTGGTTTTTCTCTCCCTGCTGGTAAAGCTGGTGGCAGAGCCCAGAGTCATCATGCGCTACACGCTCAGGTAAACATTTCCAGCATGGCGGTGGTGATGTGCTGGCGCCGATCTTCATAATCCTGCCATGGGTCCTGTTGCAGATTAGCCAGGCGTTGCGGCACATTCAGCACCGTGAAGGTATCGGAGCGCACACCCATATTCAGCTCATCCCACGAAATAGGTATCGACACCGTGGCCCCTGGTTTTGCGCGGCTCGAATACGCGGCGATCGCCGTGGCGCCCGCCGCATTGCGCAGGTAGTCGATGAAGACCTTACCCTTGCGCTTTTCCTTGGCCATATTGGCCGTGAAACGATCGTGCAACTGCTTCTCGAGATACTGCGCTACCGCTTTGCTGAACGCTTTGATGGTGGCCCAGTCATGCTCGGGCACAATCGGTATCTCCACATGTATGCCCTTGCCGCCGGTGGTTTTGATAAAACTCTCCAGACTCAGCGCCTGCAGCAAAGCGCGCACCAGCTGGGCACTTTCGACGATGGTGGTCCAAGGCAGCGTTTCATCCGGGTCGAGGTCGAAAATAATGCGATCCGGCTGTTCCAGATGGCCTTCCCGTGAACCCCAGGTATGCAGCTCCAGCACGCCCATCTGTACCAGCGAGATCAGCGCAGGCACATCTTCCACTACCATGTAATCGTCAGAAAAGCCGCTGACCGGCACCTGAATGCGGCGCACATTATCGGGGATAGTCGTTGCCGCATGTTTCTGGAAAAAACACTGTTGCTCCGCCCCGCTGGGGCAGCGTACCAAGGATAAGGGGCGGCCCTGCAAATGGGGCAATATCCAGGGCGCAATGGCTTCATAGTAAAGTGCCAGGTCTTGCTTGGTCACGCCGGCCTTGGCAAACAGGACTTTACCGGGATGTGTGAGCCTGATGCCGGCGATGTCCTGCATGATGGCTCGTGGCGCTGGTTTGCTGGCGCTGCGACCCGCCTCAGTGACGGTCTCATCCGCGGCGGGTAGATTGACCGGGTTTTCCTGCACAATATCGCGCGCTGGTTTGTCTTCACGCAATCCGACAAACGCCGCATGACGCACAATCCGGCTGTCCGTCCATTGGGCAAAGCGCACCTCGCCCACCAGTTTGGGCGTAAGCCAGTGCACACCTCGCAACTGCAGTCCGGTGAGTTTGCCGGCAAAGGGCGAACTGTTGCGCTGCAGTTTGGGGAACTGCCTGGAAAGCTGACTAAGCGTGGTTTCCGTGAAGCCTGTCCCTACGCGACCGGCATAGTGCAAGTTCCCATCGGCGTCATACACACCCAATAACAGCGCCCCGAATCCCTGACGGCTACCTGCCGGGTCGGTATAGCCGCCAATGACGAATTCCTGCCGTAAGCCGCATTTTATTTTCAGCCAGTCTTCGGAACGACGTGATTGATAAAGGGAGTCCGCACGCTTGGCAATCACGCCTTCAAGATCATGCAGGCAGGCATGGTCAAACACTTCTGGCGCATTGCCGACAATATGGTCGCTGAACTGCAGGGGGGAGTGCTCCGGACTATCGGCATCTGCGTGGTCCAGCAGCGTTTTTAACAAGGCCTTGCGCTTGATCAGGGGCTGCGAACGCAGGTCGTGCCCATTCAGATACATGAGATCAAACACAAAATAGGCCAGGGTGGCTTTACTGTTAGCCTGCATGGCATCTTGCAGCGCCTGAAAACTGACTTTGCCGCTAGGTTGCAAGGCGACCAGCTCACCATCCAGCCAAGCCTGATCCACCGGCAATCGCTGTAAAGCCTCGGCAATGCTGAGCCACTTGCCGGTCCAATCATGGCCATTGCGTGAGTAAAGCTTTACCTCTCCCTGCTCGCAACGGGCCAGCATGCGATAGCCATCAAACTTCACTTCCGTGAGCCAGTGCTCACCAATGGGCGCTTTTTTGGCCAGCAAGGCTAACTGAGGCTGCATGGTGGCAGGCATGGCTTGCACTTGCTCGGGCTCTGCCCGCTTCTCTGCCTTGGCGGGGCGAGGTTTGGTGGAGGTGTGGCTGGCTGATCTGGATTTAGCGGCAGCACAGGTATCACCCGCCCGTTGCAGTGGACGGTGCGCATCGCCGCTGAACAGCATGCGTATGCTTTCAGGGCGGTGCTCGGTAATGTTGGCGTCCTCGCCGCTTTGCGCGACCTCGTCCTTTTCCTTGATCAACAACCAGTTTTCTTTCTCCGTGCCAGCGGCCTTTTTCCCCATGCGCACCAACGCCCATTTGCCGGACAGCTTCTCGCCGTGCAGCATGAATTTGAGCGCGCCTTTTTCATAGCCGACATGGGGATCTTCAAGAGGCTCCCAGGTGCCGCAGTCCCATAACACCACCTGCCCGGCACCATACTGATGGGCGGGGATCTGTCCCTCGAAATGGCCGTATTCCAGCGGGTGATCTTCCACATGCACGGCCAGTCGTTTTTCTTTCGGGTCCAGTGTGGGTCCTTTGGGAATCGCCCAGCTTTTCAGCACCCCGTCCAGTTCCAGCCGGAAGTCATAATGCAAGCGACGGGCATGGTGGCGCTGAATGTAAAAAGCCAGCGTTTCACCGGCCTCGGCAATATCGCCGGCAGGCTCGGGCGTGATATTGAAATTGCGTTTTTGCCAGTAATGATTCAGGCCCATGATGCGCTCCTATCGGCTAGTGGCTTTGCGGGGGGCAGAGGTGTGTTTGTCCGTTTTTTTGGCCTGCGCGGCGGAGGTCTGTGACTTGTTCTCCGGTTTCATGCGGCGTCCTATGCTTTCTTTCAGTAGCGCCATCAAATCGACAATATTGCTGGAGGAGGTATCCCCCGCCGGAGCTTCTTCCTCGGTTTCCAGCAGGGTATGGGTCTCCTTGTTGCGGATTTTCTTATCCACCAGTGCCATGATGTCTTCGCGAAAACGGTCACGGAAGCCTTCCGGGTTCCAAGGCTCGGTCATGTCCTCCACCAGGGCATGCGCCATTTTGATTTCCTTATCGCTGACCTTGACCTTGGGCGCGTCGTCCCCCGCCAAGCCGAGCGCCTCGGGTGGGCGTATGTCTTCGGCATAGCGCAGCATATTCAGCACCAGCACCTGGTCTACCACCATCAGTGCCGCCAGGTGTTGCTTGGTGCGCATCACGATCTGGGCAATGCCGATGCGGTCTGTGGTTTTCAGGGTTTCCCGTAGCAAGGCGTACACCTTTTCGCCACCCTTGATAGGTTTGAGGTAATACGGCTGCTCAAAGTAAAGCGGTGAAATCTCGTCTACCTTTACAAAAGCCTGAATGTCGATGGTCTGGGTGGCTTCCTTGTTGGCACTGCGAATTTCGGCATCGGTCAGCACCACGTATTCCCCCTTTTCATATTGGTAGCCTTTGACGATGTCTTCGGTGTGTATCTCCTTGCCAGTGGTCTTGTTATAACGTTTGTACCCGACCGGCGAAAAGTCGCGCTTATCCAGCATATCCAGATCTATCCCCGGCGCGTTATGCGAGGGATAGAGTTCAACCGGGATATGCACCAGTCCAAAACTGATGGCACCTTTCCACAAAGCGCGCGGCATATGGCTTCCTGAATGAGGATGGTTAACATGAATGAAGAACGTGCACAGACGTTTTCCTGAGGTTTATCTGGATTATGAAGCGGTGTGATGGCCTGAGATCAGTAGTCCTGCGCTGAATTCCATGTCGGAATATCCCTAGATGACATGCTCGATACAACGCGAAAAATTCCGCATCAAGCATCGGCATCTGCCTATGAAGCGCAGGGATTATTCCGAAGTTAAATGAGGGTCATAAGCCAGGCGAGGACTTGTCCTGCTTATGTTGAATAACTAAAATGTTATGCAACTTGTCACGCTGTTTTCCATCCATCATGGGAATGAAAAAGCCTTCTGCAGCTATGTTGAACGACGATCAGACTGAGGATTCCAAACCCACATCCAGGTGGTATCACGAGCATATGGTGGAATTGTGCATCGCCGCCTTTCTGCTGATCATGGCCGTGTTGAACCATTTCTTCGGATGATGGCTCTGGCGTATCTTTAGATCTACCCTTTTTAAATTTATACCCGTTTGGTTCTGAGTCCATGTGCGGGCTCTACAGTATTTCCTACAGGGCAATCAGCGTTATCTGCTGGTTGAGCTTCATTGCGAATGCCACTCTGATGGTGCAGTAACACCCACCTTGAGGAGATGAAAATGACGTTACAAAGACAAAGTGAAACAACCGTAAAATCGACCACCCGCCGCACAGCGCAGAAGAAGGACGTGATCCAGCATTTGGTCGATGATCACAAGAATGTAAAGAAGCTGTTCAAGCAATACAGCAAGCTTGCCGAGAAAGACGATATTGAAGGCAAAACCCTGGTCGCCAACCAGATCTGCCTGGAACTCACCGTCCATACGCGCGTGGAAGAAGAAATTTTCTACCCTGCTGCACGCGCCGCCATTAAGGATGACGATATGTTGAATGAAGCGGTGGTGGAGCACAGCAGTGCCAAAAGTCTCATCGGCCAGATTCAGTCCATGAATCCTTCTGACCCCATGTACGATGCCAAAATGACCGTGCTTAGCGAATACATTGACCATCACGTGGAAGAAGAAGAACAAGAGATGTTCCCCAAGGTGAAAAAAGCCAAGGTGGACCTCGAAGAGCTGGAAGTTGAAGTCAGCAAGCGCAAGGGCCAATTGATGGCGGAAGTGGTCAGCGCAGATGGCGGCATTGATATCAAGAAGCTGAAAGCCGCTGTGCAGCAAGCGATGCCCAAGCACTAAGTGCTTGCATACTGCCGCCGGCAGAAAGCCTGCCATAAATAAAAACAGGAGCTCATGGCTCCTGTTTTTTTGTCTGTCCGTCGTGCCTTGGTTTACACCTTGGTTTCCAGCTGCGTTTCCAGCTTGCTCGCGATATTTACTTGGTGTTTTCCCGGATCACAAAACCACCTGGCGGCGGTGCCACGGGGCAATCCGCGGGTAACTCTTCAGCATGATCATCAATAATTTCCGGCTGCGGTACCGTGGGAGACGGATCAGTAGGCGCATAGGCCTTATGTGGATCGTGCGGGACCGTTTCCGGTGGTTGCTGCCTATAGTCGGGATCCGCGGTGGGGGGATTGGGCTGGTCCAGGGTATCTGGCGATGAAGGCGTTGGCATTTCCGGCTGTTTTTCACGGGGATGCTTACCTGCATCCGGGCCTGCATCCGGGAAGGCCTGGCCGCCGGAGACGTTTTCATTTTCCAGATTGTCGTCCTCGTTACGCCCAACGGCGTCGGCGGGACAGATGCCGGATTCGTCCATGAAATGCCCTGAGGGAAATTGCCAGCCGGGGTGATGTTCGAAGCGCGAAGCAGGCGTGCCTGCTACAAGAGATGGATGCATGATGATCTCCAGAGGTGGTGGAATTCAGCATTCACCTTAAAGCGCGAGGTAGCAGTCCGGCATCGGAGAGCGCCTGCTACCGGCGTCAGATTTTATGTAGATAGTCACGCAAGCCTGCACAAGCTGGCGGAAGGGCAGGCAGGGTTACCCCCAACATTTCATGACATCTAAAGAGGCGATTTCCAGTACCAGATCAAACTGCCTGATAAACCGGTTTCCCCCGCGCCCGGCATGGGCTCGCCCAGGCGCAGGCGCACTTCGCGCATATTGATGCGCGGACATAACCAGATGCCCTCGCGTGGGCAGGCTTCCCCCGAGAGGGCTGACAACCAGGGCTCATCTCCCGAGGCATTTTCCTGTGCGGCGGTGATCAGGCGCGTATCCACCACGCCACCGCCCGTATCGGCCACACGCTCCACCAGCGTCCATACCGCAGGTTCCAGGTGATTGTAACGAATGCCATCCGGGGTGCGGCCCACATTCGCCATGCTGGCCTCGGGCGCATCCGCCAGCAGCGGAATAAACTGGGCGCAGCTGTAGGCGACACTGGGCAGGTAAATGCCGGACTGAGGCACATCTTCACCGGTAGCGCATTGGTAGAGTGGATTGAGCTTATAGGTGGGCCATTCTCTGGGCAAGGTAATATCCCAGCCGCGGGCGTTTTCCTTGAGATCGCCCAGCAGGTCGCCGCGTTTCCAGCCATAGCGAAACGTGGGGCCGATATTGGCGGCGTATTTCTGCGCTATACCCTGCTGGCGATAAAACTCCTGCAAAGGGTTGAACCCCAGGCGGGCCACCAGGGCAGGTTCTTCCATCCAGCCATGCCAGTAATCGCTGGCACCGCGTATGTCGCTCTGGATGGCAGCTGGCGCCCAAACACCCAGATCGCCCTTGCTGATGCGATGGTGAATTTCACGCATCTGCATCAAGGTGCGGATGAAGTTGGGCAGTATGCGGTTGCCCCACACCAGATCCACCTGGGTGCCGGGCTCGCGCTGTCTGAAGTTGGAGGGAATATGCCGCATGTAATCGTCATAAGCCAGTTCCGCCACATCCACCATGCGTTCCCACGCATTCAGCATACGGGCGAAATAGCGGGCGCTGCTGTATTGCTCCTGCAGCCAGATTTCCTGGGGAATCAGTGGCGTCTTCAAATTCATGCTGCTCATCTGGAGTCCTTGTCCTGCGTGGCAGGCCATTTGTGTTGGAGGACGGGCACGCCGATCAGCCTGGGATTGCCAGGGTTATAGGGGTTGTAACCCCAATGGGTGGGCCAGCGTTTTTGCAGGTGTTCCGTCTTGAGGTCGTAAGGGTCGAGCAGAATCTGCAGACTGCCTCCTTCCAGGGTATAGGCAGTGCCGTACATCTCCTGCGAGGCGCATACCCCTTGCCAACCCTTAAGCACGGTGCCTTCCGGCACCTGGTAGGTCATGAACTCGCCATTGCTTTTCCAGATGCGCCATACGCCGAATTTGCGCCGCCATTCATCCTTGCTGCTGATGGCATCAAACTCGGCATTGCTGGTCCACCATTGGCCGCTGGACAATGATTTTTCCGCCGGGTCCACAATCCGGTAAAGCACCGTGCCGGGCGGGTATTTGGCGGGCATCACATTGCCGTGGAAATTGGCGAACTCGTAAAGAATATTGCGCGGATAGCCTTTCTGTATCATTTCCTCGGTATTGGCTGGTATTTCCTCAAGTCCCGGGTACTGAGGGCGCATCAAGCCCCTGTCTACCCAGGTGGGCTTGGCCTTGTCCATGGCTTCTTTTTCCATGTGCATGAGCCTGGGGCCATGGGGGGCGGCCATGGCGGTTTTCAGCGCTCTGGCCTGCTCTTCGTCCAGCCTTTTGGCCAGTTTTTCCAGCCACTCCTGCATGGGCCGCACCATGCGGCCCATGATGCCGTTGGCACGCTCGCGCACTGCCTTGATCTCGCGCTGCAATTGCACCACCTTGTGTTGGGTGGTGGTGTTGCCATAGCGGGTGACGTAATCCAGCAATTCGGTCAATGTCAGATGCAGCTTGTCGAAGGCGCTCAGAAATTCCTGGGCAGTAATCGACTTGGACAGCGCCCTCACCTGCGATGCCAGCCAGGCATAGGGATTGGTGATGCGCATGGTTTTCAGGGTTTTTCTGACGATGCCGCTGCTCATGTGCTCATTCAGGCGCTGAATGCTGCGTTCCACAAAAGGCGATAAGGCATCCCATACATGGGTGTTGGTGCGCATGGCCTTGGGAACGCCATGCCGCGCATAGCCAAACAGGATTTTGAGGCAGCCCTTGAGCAGCGAACCCAGCGTGGGAAACAGGCCCAATAGCGTGAGGCAGAGTGCAAACCAGGGCCAGCCATTATTGGGGTCTTTATTGATCTGTTTGCAATTGGCGATCAGGTCGCGCACATCGCATACTTGGTCTATCAGCGGCACCATGGAGATGATGGTGCCGGTTGCCAGTTGTGCGCTGGATTGCTCGGCCTCGGCGCCATCGCCCTGCAATACCTCCCACAGCCATTGAACGGTCTGCTCGCCACCTTCGTATATGCCGTCCACCCATCCGGCGGGGGCGGCTTTCAGGGTGGCCAGGGCTACCTTGAGCTGTTCCCACATGGTCACGCCCTCCTGACATGCGTCGCCAGACGCAAACGGCAATCCAGCAGAATGACCACGGGCTGAAGGGTACTCAGGAAGGGCATGGCATCGTCTCCGTTAAATGAGAGGCGAGTCAACATGACTGCCTACGCAAGACGATGATGCATAGGATTTTTAAACGGCGGCATTACCCTAAAGGGCTAGTAAGGAGCTGGTGCAGTCGGCCCGTCAGCCGCCGCTTGATGATATGGTGAGAATAAACCCTGACTGCAGGCCTGCGCGGCGCAAGCAGTCAGGGCCATAGAGAGGTCAGAGCATGCGCGAAAGCCCACTCATTCTTGCACTGGTGCCAGCACGGCGAGCGGCAGGGTGGTAAACAGCGTGGCGATGGACAGGCTGCCCTCGGTCACGACATGCTCCGTGCCGCTCAAAACGTCGCGATAACGGCCATGCGCGGGCAAGGCATTTTCCAGCCGCGTATCCTGCCAGTGCTGCAGGTGCAGACTGCCGGGCTCGGCGAGCAAGGCCTGGCAGAAGCGCGGCACCACCACCAGTAAGCTTTCTTCCTCATGCTGGCGGCGGAATGCCACTATCTTGTCGCTGTGCATGCCTTGCGCATACACGGGCTGATAATCGCCGGCTTCAAACAGGGCGGGATGCTGCTGGCGATATTCCAGCAGCCGTTGAATGATGCTCTGCTTGATAGCCCCGCTGCGCCAGTTGGCAAGCAGGGTCGCGCTGGTCGTCGGATGCAGGGTCTGGGCGCGCAAGGGGTAATCCACCGGGCGTCGGTTATCCGGATCCACCAGGCTAAAATCCCAGAACTCGGTGCCCTGATAAAGATCCGGTATGCCGGGCGTTGTCAGGCGCAATAAGGTCTGCGCCAGGCTATTGATGGCGCCAGCGGGCGCGATCTGTTCGGTGAACTGGACCAGGGAATGCAGGAATTCACTGCTTTGCTCCGGATCCAGAATCTGCTGCAGAAATTGGGTACAGGCTTCTTCATAAGGTTCATTGGCCTGCACCCAGCTCGACATCCATTTCGCTTCGCGTATGCTTTTGATAAACCAGGCTTGCATGCGCTCACCATAAGCCTTGAGGCCTGCCGCATCGCTCACCTGCAATTCAAACGGCCATGCGCCGACCAGCATTTGATACAGCATGTATTCATGGGTGATGCGCGGGGCGTCATAGGCCACATATTTCAGTTCTTCCGGGAACACCCGCGTATGCAAGCGCTGGTTCATCTCTATCCAGCGCTGCACCTGGCGTTCCCATTGTGTAGGCACCTGACTGATCACCGCGATGCGGGCGCGCACATCTTCGCCCCGCTTGTGGTCATGCGTGGCGGTAGCCAGCAGATTGGCCGGATACATCTGCTGGCGCCGTTGGCAAACATCGTGAAATGCAGACATCTCCAGCACAAACATATCAGGGTCGCTACCTACCTCATTGCGCGAAATCAGCCGGCCAAAACGGTAAAACGCCGTGTCTTCCATGGACTTGGCGCATAGCGGCGGCATCAGCTGCTGGAAGCGGGTAATGGCGCGCTGGGTGAGGTCTGACACCACGGTAGGCTGCTCAAGATTAATCAGATCCCCGCGTAACCAGCTGAAAATGATATCCACCAGCGGTTTATCAACATGACCCAGGGTGCGTCGCGCCTTGATCGCGGTGCTTTCAAACAGCTCCTGATCCGGCGCCTCGATTCCATCTGCCGTAACGTAGCTGCGGTATACCGGAAAATGCACCAGGATTTCGGTAAACACGCGGCGGATAGAGGCCAGCGAATAATCGCGGGTATGCAGGTCAGCACGGGCAATGGCATGCAGGGCATGCACCGCCGCTTCGAATTCACTGACCAGGTTTTCGGAGAGCAGCTGGCGCCGTGCCTGTTCCACATGCTGGTGAAATGACTTTTCACTCTGGCTCAGCTGGTACCACAAGGCGGTCAAGGGCTGTTCGCCTTGCGGATCATGCAATACGGCCGATACCTGGTCCATGAATTCATAACCGGTGGTGCCGTCCAGCCCCCAGCCCGTGCGCAAAGATTCGCCTGGGGCGAGAATTTTTTCGGCAATCATGTAAGGCCGGGTGCGCAAGGATGGCGGCCGGTTAGGCGTCAGTGCTTCCAGCCTTTCGCGCAGTTTGCGGCAATAGTGCTGCGGCTGCGCCAGACCATCAATATGATCCAGGCGCACGCCATCAATCAGCCCTTGAGCATAGAGCTCAAACAACAGCGAGTGCGTGGCCTCAAATACCTCATCCAGTTCCACGCGCACACCCGCCAGTTCGCTCACTTCAAAAAACCGGCGCCAGTTGATCTGATCCGAGGCATTGCGCCACCAGGTGAGGCGATAGTGCTGTTTCTCCAGCAGGGGGTGCAGTTTGTCGATGGGCTGAGCGGAATAGCTTGCCAACGCCTGCTCGATGGCCGTTTCGACCTCTGGTTGCAAACTGAGTCTGGCCAGCTCGGCGACGGCCTGATTAACCTGGCTTTGAATATCAAAAAAGGGCAGGTCAGCATGAAAGGCGCGAAACTGATGGACCAGGGAGGCGAGCGCAGGGTGGGCCGCGCCCTGCAAAATATCGGCATAGTCCGCGAGCGCAATGGGAAAGGCATTATCAAAATATCGTGCCTGGATACGCTGCGCGTGACGATCATATTCCAGATGGATATCGCCCTTGTCCAGGACATCGCCATAGGGTTCGCCCAGAAATGGCGCCAGTATCTTGTTGTGAAGATAAGGGTCAGGGGAATGCCAGTCGATATCAAACCACATGGCATAGGGGCTGTGCCGCCCCCACTCGAAGACATGCTGCCACCATGGGTTATCGGCGCCACCCACGCCCATGTGGTTGGGCACGATATCCACGATCAGCCCCATGTTGACGTGCCGCAGCGCTTGCACCAGGCGAGCCAGCCCTTTGCGGCCGCCCAGTTCCGGGTTGATCTGCGTTGGGTCGACGATGTCATAACCATGGCTGGAATTAGGCCTGGCGGTGAATATGGGCGAGGCATAAAGATGGCTGACGCCCAGCGCGGAAAAATAGCCGATGTGCTCCAGCGCATCGGCAAAGGTAAAGCCCTTGTGAAACTGCAGGCGCAGTGTGGATAGCGGATAGCGGGGGCTCATGGACGTGCCTCTGCTACAAGGGCTTCGTTTTCGGCGCCTAGCGGGCCTTCCAGCAAGACCAGGCAGCTGTAGCGGCCTAGCGTGCCCTGCAGTAAGTCTTCACGCGTGTTGCCGATATCCAGCAGGGTCTGCGCCAGCTTGTCTTCAGGCCAGCGCTCGCCAAACTCGACCGGCGCATCGCCCAGATTCAGCAGGATTTCCAGCGTGGCGCCATTGCCCAGACGCCAGCGCGCTTTCACGGCGGCCGGCCCAATGGCATAGGCCGCCAGCGAAGTGGTGTTCTCCAGATAAGGCGCAATGTGCTGGTGGCGCAGGCTTAATAACTGGCGCACCCAGGATTGCCACTCAGAAGCGCTGTTGATGTCGGCATCATCACTGGCTTGCGGCCGGGGCATGGAGGTCTCGAAGCTGACGATATCGTTGGGGTCGGGAATTTTTTCGGCAAAGCTGCTCTTGCTGAATTTTTCAAAGCCTGAAAATTCCCGACGGCGACCTTCCCAGACCGAAGCTGCCAGCTCGGGGTTTTCATGATCGGTGAAATAGAGAAACGGTTGTGTGGCGCCAAATTCCTCGCCCATGAACAGCAGAGGAATATGCGGACTCAACAGCACCAGCGCCATGGCAGCGCGCAAGGCGGGCTCAGGGGCCAGCGTGGTCAGCCGCTCGCCAAACGGGCGGTTGCCGATCTGGTCATGGTTTTGCAAAAACAGCACAAATGAGGTCAGGGGTAAATGCTTGCTCACCTCGCCGCGCAAACTGCCCTGCCGGTGCGGCGAGGCTTCGCCCTGATAGATAAAGCCTTCCGCCAGGCAGCGCGCCAGCTTTTCAGCGGGGTTTTCTGCATAATCGGCGTAGTAGCCTTCGGTTTCCCCCGTCAGCAGCACATGCAGCACGTGGTGGCCATCGTCGTTCCATTGCGCTACGAAGCGGTCGCCAAGCAGACTGGCGGCGTTATCGTCATTTTCGGCTACCAGGTGCACATGCCGTTTTCCCTGATAGTGTGCGCGCACCTGCTGGATGGTGTCGCCCAGCCAGAATTTATTCCAGATGGCATGGCAGGCATCGAAGCGCAACCCATCAAAGCGAAACTCTTCCAGCCAGTAGTAAATGTTGTCGACAAAGAATTGCTGCACGTGGGGCTCGGCAAAATCAATCGCGTCACCCCAGGGTGTCTTGTACTGGTGGGTAAAGAAACCGGGCGCATAGTGCGACAGGTAATTGCCATCCGGGCCGAAATGGTTGTAGACCACATCCAGGAAAATCGACAGACCCAGCGCGTGCGCTTCATCTACCAGCGCTTTCAGATCATCTGGCGAACCATAGCTTGCATGCGGTGCGAATTGCAGCACACCGTCATAGCCCCAGTTGTGCGCGCCGGGAAAAGCGGCAATCGGCATCAGCTCAATGGCGGTAAAACCCATGGCAGCGAGATCGGCCAGCTTGGCACGCACGCCGGTAAAGCCGCCCATCAATCCGGCATGGGCTTCATAAATGACGGTTTCATGCCAGGGGCGCCCTTTCCACTGCAAATTGCGCCAGCGATAGGATTGCGGGTCCACCACTACGCTGGTGCCATGTACGCTTCCGGCTTGCGCCCGCGCATAAGGGTCTGGCACCAGCAATTCGCTTCCGGCCTGATTGATGACGCGGTAGCGGTAAGGCGTGCCCGCCCCGCATTCGGCCAATGCACGGAACCAGCCCGTGGCAGGATCGGCCTGCATGGAAATGACCGGCCCTTTATCGAGAATGAGATCGACCTGGCGTGCATAGGGCGCCCACAGGCGAAAGTCGGTTTCCCTCAGCCCCAGTAACTGCGCGCCACCAGAAAGCCGGTAGCTAAAGCTGTTGCGCGCAGGCTTTGCCGGCGCGCCATCGGGCCTGGGTTGGGCGGGAGTGGATGTTACGTTTTCCATGAAAAGACCTTGATTTATCGTGAATTCAATTAACAGCTCGGGCGAAACATGGCCCTTGCCTGAGAGGCGGCCCATCCAAAGGACGCTACTTCCCCCCAGGTTTGGCTGGGGCTGGTGAGGAATCCTGCATCAGCTCATCCAGCAGCGAGGCCAGGCCTTCGAGCGGTACTTCTGTCCATGAGGGGCGGTGCGCCAGCTCATAGGCAATTTCGTACCCCACTTTTTCCAGCTTGTAGAGTTGCAGCAATGCCATGTCGGTGGGGTGGGCATAGGCGCCGGCATTAAGGCTTTGCTCGGGCTGGCTGAGCGGATGCGCCAGAGCGGTATCAAAATAGCTTTGCAGGAAAGCCTGCTCCGACAGCGCGGTGTAACGTTGCAGCATCTGCCGGCGGGCTTCCATTCCGCCGCTGCTGGCATAGAGCTCACTTTTTTCGATAAACGCCGCCACGTAGGAAAACGAACGGATCAGCCCGGCCACATCGCGCAGGGGGTTATCTTTGTGCCGGCGCTCAGGCAGGGGGCGGGCGGGTTCGCCTTCAAAATCAATAATCAGCACGTCCTCCCCCACCACCAGTACCTGGCCCAGGTGAAAGTCGCCATGAATCCGGGTGAGGACTTGGTCCCTCGCCTTGTCGATCAGCTTGTCGACGCAGGCGAACACATCTTTCTGGCGCCCCAGCATGCTGGTCAGCAATGTCGGGTTGGCGAGGCTATCGGCATTGAAGTGGGACAGACCCGAAAACGCCTCGCGCCATTGCTGGGTGATGCGCTGTTTAAGCGCGGCAATATCGGCTTTGCCCATCTTTTGCGGTTTGAAGGCTTCATGCACCGTGGGCAGTGACAGCAGGTTATGCAGCTCTGCCAGTCGTTTGCCGAGGATGCTGGCGAAGTTTTGCAGCTCTTTCATTGCATTGGTGTCTTCCGGCATCAATGGCTGTGCGGCCATTTCTGCGGTATTGAGCTGCTGAATCGCCACGCCCAGCCGATCGATAGTCCATTGCCAGGCATCGCCCTGGTTATGCACATAGGCCTGCATGACGATCTGGGTATGGCGCTCGCCTTCGGCGTTGGTAAATGCCATGTGCCCCAGCAGCGCTGGCGTATTGTGGTAGCCCAGCTCATCCAGCCGTTGGGCCATTTCCAGCTCGGGATGTATGCCAGGCTGGAAATGGCGCACCATCTTGACGATGGCAAGATCGTTGATGATCAGCGAGCTATTGGACTGCTCCGCATGGGGCCGGCGAATATCGAGTCCGGGTTTGCCATCCGCGGTTTTGAAATCAAGCGCATGAAAGGCGGGTGTGGCCTCAAAACGTAATTCACGTTCTCCCTCGCGGTATTGGCCGGTTTCACGGAACTGCTCAAGCAGGGTATGGGCAAACGCATCCATGCAATAGGCATCGACCAGCAAGCCTACTTTTGGCCCCTGGCGCACTCGGCAGATAACATGCTGCTGAATGACACTGGCCGTGGCCATCTCTTCCGGCACGATGCCCAGCGGCATGAAAAACCAGGCATCGCGCTCGCTGGCGGCCACGCTCACCAGCAGAAAATCGGCGTTACTGTGATCGCGGTCAGGCAGCAGGCTCAAATATTGCAGGTTCACCGCCGTTTGCCCTTTGGCCTGGCCGGGTTTTTTTGCCGTGTCATCGTGGCTGGCAAACCAGCGTTGACGCGCCAGATACGCGGGGAATATCTCGGTTTCCAGACGCTGCTGCAGGCGTGGCTGCATGAGGTCCTGTATGCCGGCATTGAGCACCAGCGTGCGGTATTCGGGGGCGACAAATGGCAGTGCACTGAGGCGTGACGAAGTGGCGAGCGGGTTCTGTTCGTTACTCAGGCGGAACCAGTAAAAATCATACGGGGCCAGCGTCAAGACATAAGGCGATGGCCCGATGACCGGAAATTTTTCCCCGCCCATCAGCTCGGTGGGCGTATAGCCTGCATATTCCGACAGATCAAGCTCCACGGCCTGGGCAGTGCTGCCGACGTTGGCCACGCACAGCAAAATTTCATCGCCTAATGCCTTGATGCCTTCGGCTTGTGCGGCAGCTTGGTCCACTTGGGCTTCGCCCTGGGTTTTTTCTGGGGGCGGCGCGCTTTCGGCGCGCTCGGCCTGGGTCGGATCAAATGCGGTGTTCGGGCTGGGCTGGGCCAGCATGTCCTGTGGTTTGTATTCGCGCAGATAAGCGAGAATCTTGCGGTTGGCCGGATACAGTAGCCGGAAACTGCCACGCCCGAAGGCATAAAACTGTTTGCGCACGGCCAGAAGGCGGCGCATCCAGTTGAGCAGCGAATGCGGGTCTGCGCTTTGCGCTTCCACGTTCACCGCCTGGTAGCCATACAGCGTATCCATATTGAGTGGCAGCACCAGCCGCGCCGGATCGGTCAGCGAAAATCCGCCATTGCGGTCAGGTGTCCATTGCATGGGCGTGCGCACGCCATCGCGGTCACCCAGGTGAATATTGTCGCCCATGCCGATTTCATCGCCGTAATAGATCACCGGTGTGCCGGGCATGGACAACAGCAGGCTGTTCAGCAGCTCAAGCCGGCGGCGGTCGCGCTGCAAAAGCGGCGCAAGGCGGCGGCGGATACCCACATTGAGCCGCGCGCGGTTATCGGCAGCATAAAAATTGAGCATGTAGGCACGCTCGTTATCCGTCACCATTTCCAGCGTGAGCTCGTCGTGGTTGCGCAGAAAGATCGCCCACTGGCAATCGCTAGGGATATCGGGTGTCTGTTGCAGGATATCGGTGATGGGGAAGCGGTCTTCCTGTGCCAGGGCCAGATACATGCGCGGCATGAGCGGAAAATGGAATGCCATATGGCATTCATCGTTATCGCCAAAGTAATACTGCACATCTTCCGGCCACATATTGGCCTCGGCCAGCAGCATGCGGTCGGGGTAGCGCTGGTCGATGAACTGGCGGATTTTCTTCAGGATCTGATGGGTTTCCGGCAGGTTTTCATTGGAGGTGCCTTCGCGCTCGATCAGGTAAGGCACCGCATCCAGCCGCAGGCCATCCACCCCCAGATCCAGCCAGAATTCCATGATGCTCATGACTGTGCTGAAGACGCGCGGATTGTCGTAATTGAGGTCGGGCTGGTGCGAGAAAAAGCGATGCCAGTAGAAAGCATTCGCCACCGGGTCCCAGGTCCAGTTGGACTTTTCGGTATCGGTGAAAATAATGCGGGTCTGGCTGTAGGCGGTATCGGTATCCGACCACACGTAGAAATTGCGCGCCGCCGAGCCAGGCTTAGCATGCCGGGCGCGCTGGAACCAGGGATGCTGGTCCGAGGTATGGTTGATGATGAGCTCGGTGATCACGCGCAGGCCGTGCTTGTGCGCCTCGGCGATAAAGCGCTTCACATCGAACAGGTTGCCGTAATCGGCATGTACGCCACGGTAGTCGGAAATATCGTAGCCATCGTCGCGTCGTGGCGAGGGGTAAAACGGCAGTAGCCACAAGGTGTTCACGCCCAGGCTGACGATGTAATCCAGCTTCTGGATCAGCCCGGCAAAGTCACCTATGCCATCGTTATTGCCGTCAAAAAACGATTTGACGTGCACCTGGTAGATCACCGCATCCTTGTACCACAGCGGGTCGCGCGTGAACTGCAGGGCGCTGCTGCGGCGATCGGTATGCTTTTTATCGGCGGTCTTTTTGTCGGTATTTTTCTGGGTAGACATTTAACGGTTCCCGGCGTCGAGACGCCAAATGGCAAAGGGGCGGTCAGCAGGGACCAGCGTTACGGTCTGGAATTTTCCCTGCCACTGAGCGGGCGTGTTTGCCCACAGGTCCTGCACATCGACATCGGCGTCGTCCACCAGGCCCAGCAGGTATAGCGGTATCTGCAGCGTGGCGGTCTGCGGCGCATGCGGGTCGAGATTGATGGCCACCAGAATCACCGTTGCACTGGGGCGCGTGATGTCGCGCTGGCCGGTTTTGGAGAAAAACAGCACCTGGTCATTGCTGCTGGGGTGAAAGCGGACACCCAGGTGGGTTTGCAGCTGCGGGTTATCGCGGCGTATCTGATTGAGCCGCGTAATCTCGGCGATGATATTGCCCGGGCGCTGCCAATCCCAGGCGCGGATTTCGTATTTTTCCGAGTGATTGAATTCTTCGCTGTCAGGTATGGCATCGGCTTCGCACAGCTCAAAGCCGGACGAGATACCCCACAGGCCGGAAAGCATGGTGGCCAGCGCAGCGCGGATCAGAAAACCGGGGCGGCCCGATTCCTGCAGAAAGACCGGATTGATGTCCGGCGTATTCACAAAGAAATTGGGGCGGAAGAAATCGGCAATTTCCCCTTGGGCCATTTCCTGCAGATAGTCGGTCAGCCCCTGTTTGTCATTGCGCCAGGTGAAATAGGTATACGACTGGCTGAAGCCGCTTTTTGCCAGCCGGTACATCATCTTGGGCGTGGTAAAGGCTTCGGACAGAAACACCACATCGGGATGCTGCTCGTGCACAGTCCGCAACAGCCATTCCCAGAAAGGCAGCGGTTTGGTGTGGGGGTTATCCACGCGGAAAGTTTTCACGCCCTTGGCAATCCAGTGCAGCAGGATATTGCGCAAGGCCAGCCACAGTTGCGGAATGGCTTCGGGCGCATAAAACGCTACATTGACGATATCTTCATATTTCTTGGGCGGGTTTTCCGCATGGCGTAGCGAGCCATCCGGCCGCCAGTCAAACCATTCCGGATGCTGAGAAATCCAGGGGTGGTCCGGGGAACACTGAATGGCAAAATCCAGCGCGATTTCCATGCCATGCAGACGTGCCTGTTCCACCAGATGATCCCAGTCCTCCCAGGAGCCAAGCTGCGGGTGCAAGGCATCGTGACCACCGTCTATCGAGCCAATGGCGTAGGGGCTGCCGGGATCATCCGCCTGGGCGACCAAGGCATTGTTGCGGCCCTTGCGATGGGTAAGGCCAATGGGATGCACGGGTGGGAAATACAGCACTTCAAACCCCATGTCGCGAATCGCGGGCAGTCGTGCCACTACATCGCGCAAGGTACCGTGCCGTGCGGCGTCACCGCTTTGCGAGCGGGGAAACATTTCATACCAGCTGGCAAAGGCGGCGGCCCTGCGCTCGACCATCACCGGGTATTTGATGCTACGCGCCATGAAGTTTCTGGGGTCCAGCACATCCATCATCTGCGCGACATCGCCTGACAGCAGCAGGCTGAGCTTGACCTGATCACGCCCGGGGTAACTGGAAAGATCCAGCCCGCTGGCATCCACTTGCTGTAACTCGCCCTGCATGGCGCAGGCGGCGGTGATCTCTGGCGCTTCCAGGGCACATACCAGACGGGCCAGGAATTCCTTGGCACTGAGGGGGTAGCCATTTTGAACCGGGCCGCCATTGGAGTTGGCCAGGTATTTGGCCAGCAAAAGGCGGCCTTCTTCGATTTCGAGTTCAACCGGCAGGCGCGCTTGCACCTTTTTGCGCAAGTGCGATACATACGTGCCGAACTCGTCATGCCAGGCTTCAATGAAAAAATGATGGCAGCCTATCTCCGGCGGCTCAAAGCTAGCCTGCCAACGGTCATTACCCATGCTCTGCATAGCAAGGTAATGCGGCTGACCTTCTTCGCCGCTCTGCCAGGCGAGGCACACGCGCAAGAGGTCGTGCGTATCCATGAACACATCCGCACTCACCACCACCGGCTCCTCCAGCTGCCGCTTGACTGCAAAGCGGCCGTTGTCCACGCATGGGGTCACGCCTTCAATGGCAATGCGGGAGCGATGCAATATCGCATACCGATATTCCAGTACCGCTGCCTCCTTGCTTTGCTGCAAGGGGTCGGGCATATGATCGAGATCTTCCGGCAACATCATCCCCTGCTTTCTGTTATCAAGTTGAATGGGTCAAGGCCATCCCCAGTCCCGCGCATCGTCTTGACGAGGCGCCTGATGGGCCATGCATGGGGGAAGGCGAAATGTAGTTCGGCTGAATGCGCCGGCGTTCTTCTGCCAGTGGCAGAGGGCCGGGTTCAAGCCGCAAAGCGTGCATTTGTAGCCTAGGGATTCCGGCGCGGAAGGGGAGTAGGAGAATGTTGGAAAACGCTGTAAGGATAGTTTGAGCAAGCGGAGTGGCTCGCTGACATGCCAAAAGTTCTGACACGATTTTCACTCATCGCCTGACAGGCAGCATCCCGCAGCATCAGAAACAATGAGGCTCCGTCCTGCTGTGCTTAAGGAGTGTTTTTGTGTATACCGATACCACCACGCTGGTGCTGCTCAGCCTGATCACCGGTATCCCTTCCTTGTATTTCCTGATCTGGGGCATACGCAACGGGCAGTTTGATCATAGTGATGAAGCTGCCGAGAGCATTCTGGAAGACGCCGATGTCATGGGCTACCGCCCCTGGGAAAAACCTGCCCAGCAGCAGGAGCGCATGCGGCGCGCCGACACGGACAAACTGCAGCTGAACCAGCGCTGGGAGCCCTGGCTATGACTTCAGAATCGCAGCACGCTTTCCAGCAACCCAGCGCGCAGGAAGCCAATTCTGTCTATGAGGATGCCAGGCGCGATTCGGTGCAAGATCATCACCAGAACCGTATCAGCCTGGCTCAGACCCAGGCCTGGGATGCCTCCTCGCGCACACCGGTATTGCTGGGCTTTGTGCTGGCGCTGCTATGGCTGATGCTGGGCACCTGGCTGGGCGATATCAGCAGCTTCAAGTTTGACTGGCCTGACCTTTGGGTGACGGAGGCTTATCTGACCTTTGGTCGCCTGCGGCCCGCGCATCTCAATGTCATGGTCTATGGCTGGGCGAGCAACGCCATGTTTGCCGTTGCGCTGTGGATGATGCCGCGTCTGTCCCAGACGCGCCTGCACTGGCGGCGCGTGGCCATAGGCGGCATCGTGTTCTGGAATTTCGGCGTATTCATGGGGCTGCTATTGCTGCTGCTGGGCACGAGCGATGGGATGGAATGGCTGGAGTTTGATCGCTACAGCGCTGACCCGCTGATGGTGGCCGGTGCCGTGCTGGTGGGCGCCAGTGTCTGGAAAACGCTGCTGGCGCGGCGGGTGCATCATCTTTATGTGTCCGTGTGGTATGTGGCGGCGTCTTTCCCGTGGTTTGCCATTATTTTTACTGCCGGCAACCTGCCCTTGTATCAGGGCGTGGAGTCGGCGGCGGTGAACTGGTTCTATGCGCACAACGCCCTGGGTCTATGGCTCACCACCATCAATCTGGGGTTGATCTATTACCTGATGCCCAAGATACTGGGACGCCCGGTGTATTCCTACTGGCTGTCGCTGATCGGGTTCTGGGGGCTCGCGCTGTTTTATGCACTCAATGGCATGCACCACCTGATAGGCGGCCCCATGCCGTCGTGGATGATTGCCACTTCCATTACCGCCAGTATCCTGATGGTGATTCCAGTAGTGGCGGTGGGTATCAACCAGCATATGACGGTGGTGGGCAGATTTGGCGCCATGCGCTATTCACCAGCGCTGACGCTGCTGGTGCTGGCCGCCATGGCGTATACCGCTGTGTCGTTACAAGGCATCATGACTGCGCTGGTCAATATCAACCGCGTCACCCATTTCACCCACTGGACCATCGCGCACTCGCATCTTGGTTTGTATATGTTCGTCACCTTTTCGCTGTTTGGTGGCATTTATTACATCCTGCCCAAGGTGCTGCAGCGCGAGTGGCCGAGCGCCAGACTGATCCGTGCCCACATATTGCTGAGTGTGACGGGTATGGTGATTTACGTGGTGGCGCTGGGCATAGGCGGTGTGCTGCAGGGCCTGAGCCTGCTGGATGCAAGCCAGCCATTTCAGGCATCGGTGATGGCGGCCAAACCCTGGCTGCTTACGCGCAGTGTGGCGGCCGTCATTATCACGCTCGGGCACATCGTGTTTTTTACCCATGTGATGTGGCTGATGCTGATGAATGACACTGCTGGCAAAAATTCTGCCTCGCCTTTCCATGCCATCACGCCGGTATTGGTGGAGCTGCGCCGGGGTGAGGGGCGCCATCAGGAGGGCAAAACATCATGACCCGCGTGCTGGTGTTGATCCTGGGAGCGATGGCAACAGTCATTTTTGCCTTGATTGTGCTGGTGATCCTGCCGCAAAGCATGCTGGGCAAGCTTAAGACGCCACCACAGCTCAAACCTTATACCCTGCAGGAAGCGCGTGGTCGCGAGGTGTATATCGCCAATGGCTGCATTTATTGCCATTCGCAACAGGTGCGTGACCCCAATATCACCACCGACATCGCGAAGGGGCTGGGTAACCGCGCCTCGGTGCCGGAAGATTATGTGCACGATAATCCCCACTTGCTGGGTACCATGCGCACCGGTCCGGATCTCTTTAATGTGGGTAGCCGGCTACCGGCCAAAGAGTGGCATCTGGCGCATCTCTATCAGCCGCGTGCACTGGTCAGCTGGTCCATCATGCCCGCCTTCCCCTTCCTGTTCCGCTATAAGCCAGTTGCCGAGCCTGGCGATACCGTGGTGCATTTGCCACCGGGCGTAGCGCCTGAGCGCGGGGTGATCGTCACCACGGAAGATGCTGATGCGCTGGTCGCCTATTTGCTGGCTTTGAAGCATGATTATCCCGCCCCTGAAGCCGGGCAGGGGGAAACGGCTGCTAACGAATCTGCAACTCAGGATAACGCGCAGGAGAATGCCAAATGAAGCCCGTGGCCCCTGATCATGAACCGCCGTTGATGCCTGAAAACGCCCCCGAGGGCGAACTTTCCACACTGGACATCAATGAAGAGGCCATGCAGGAAACCGCCGACCCGCATGAAGCCTTCGACCCCGGCCCCTGGTTTTTCTACTTCATCAGCCTCGTCGCGGTGGTGGTAGCCAGTTTCTACCTAGGACGGCATTACGGTGATTTCAGCGCCCTGCCACATCTGGGCTATCAGCCACCAGCGGCGCTTGCTACCAGCAAAGCGCCTGCCAGCAAGGCCCAGGTTTCCGGCGCTGCGGTGTTTACCAGCCGCTGTGCCAGCTGCCACCAGGCCGATGGCAAGGGCGTGCCAGGGGCTTTTCCACCGCTGGTGGCTTCGCCTTATGTGCTGGGAGAGCCTGAGGTGCTGGTCAAGATCGTGCTCTTTGGCTTGAGCGGCGAAATAGAGGTGGAAGGCGCCCGCTACAACGGCGTGATGCCGGCGTGGGCAAGCCAGCTCAATGATGAAGAAATCGCCGCAGTGGCAAGCCATGTGCGCGGCGGCCTGGGTGACAACAAGGGCGATAGCGTGCCTGTTGAGCTGGTGACGCGCATACGGCAGGAAAACAGCCAGCGCAGCACGCCCTGGCAACCGAAGGAACTCAAGAATAAACAGTAAATTACGCTGAAACAGGAACTTACGCAGAAAAAGGAGGGAGCCTCATGAGGCAGTGCTGCCCATGAGCATGATCATGAAAATCCAGACCCATCACGCAGAATCCCCGCCGGTGTCGATTGCCGTATCGGGCTTTTTTGATAATGAACAGGCGATCGAGCAGGTATTGCACGGCTGTCTGCAACGCGGCATTCCACGCGATCTGATTGAGGTGGCCGTTTCACCGACTGCAGCCCCGCACTTTTTTGGTGGTAAATCCGGCAAGCCCCGCGATAGCTGGTTCTCATGGGCAGGCCGCGGCGCACTGACTGGACTGCTGCTGACGGCGGCAGTTTCGCTGATCATTGTCATGCTGCCGGGCTACGAAACCTCCCAGACCATGGCCGTAGTGCAACTGCTGGGGCCTGATATCGGCGTTATCGCCGGCGCCGCGCTGGGAGCGCTGTTTGGCATGCTGAAGCCGGTGACCATCAGCCCGCAATTGCAGCGGGTCAACGACCGTAGCGATAGCGCGCTGATGCTGGTGCATCTGCTTTCCCCGCAAGAGGCCAGCATTGTCGAGAATCTTTTCAAAACGCATGGTGCCAGCGATGTAGAAGCCGAGCAGGATACCGTCACCAGGACGGCAACTGCGTAAGCATGGCCGTGGCCATTACCAGCATAAAGGCGCAAAAAACCTCGTTGCTTAAGCTACGATCATAGCGTTGGGAGTTTTCCTGCCCATGCAGCAGTTTTCGCAGACCCGCGGCGGCCACTATTATCCCAGCAATGGCGGCGGCTTTGATCAGCAATACGCCAATGTATGTCCACGCCAATGTCCCGTTTTCAGCAAATTGTGCGTACAGGCGTAACACCCCGGTCAACAGCGCACCGCTAAACAAAGCCAAGGCCAGGCGCGACCAGGTGCGCAGATGCGCCCATGTAAACGCATGGCCGCCACTCAATCGACTGATTGCCATCACCATAAGCCCTCCAAGCCAAGTGAGCGCTAACCCCATGTGGGTCACATCCAGCCAGAATATCCATGTCCCCAAGCCTTGTTCGCCTGCATGTGAGGTGGCGGCGAGGCATAGCAACATACCGCCAGGCAGACTCAGTAGCAGCCAGGTGGGGAGTCTGACAAAACGGATATTGACAAGGGTAGCGGCTAACGTGAGCAATAGCAGGTAAAGCATCCAGCTATGTCCCATGCCCGTTTGGAATAGCAGGTGCATTACCTGATTCGCCGTGATGCTGGCATTTCCCATACTGCCGGGTGTTTGAAAAGGTGCAGCCTGTTCGGCCAGAATGCCATGCAGCACCATGAGTGCGCCTAGCCACCCCAGCATAACTGCGCTAACGCTCCAGCGAAGATTGGAGTAGGCGCTTACATGGTGTGAATGCCACAGCAAAAGGCCCATCAGCAAAGCGGTCGCCATATAAGCTGCAGCTCTTCCCAGAGCGCCATCCAGCAGATGCGAATGGACGAGCAGGGCTTCCATGCCGGCTGGGGCCGCCGATCAGGGCTGTACGGTGAAACGGAGTATGCCGGTCTGGTGATGCCCATCCGGCGACATGATGCTCCAGCGCAACTGATGCGCGCCAGGGCGAAGTGGCAGTAGCGGTACACGCATGGTTTTGCCTCGCACCTGAATATTCTCCAACGCCTGCCATTGCTGCTGATAAAGCTCCATACGACTAAAGGCGGGTTCAATCGGGGTGTTGAATTCGAGAATGACTTCACCAGGCGGCTGGGCCAGTTTTGCTCCCTGTTGGGGTTGCGACTTCAGCAAGCGGCTGTGCGCCATGGCGGGCGACATGAAAACGCACAGTAACGCGAGCAGAAGAGCCAGGCTCGCCTGGATTTTCAGGAAACGGCGCCTACTGCATAACATAAGCCGCTTTGCGCCCACGGTCATGGGTGTATTACCAAAGCCCGGTATGCGCCATATAAAGCCGGGTGGCTGCCAGGCCGCTGGCAGTGTGATGCTGACCGGGTGCCAGCCACTTCGCCAGCATATGCATCTGGCGGCTGGGTTGGGTGAGCAAGGTCGGCGCCATCAGGCTTTGCAGGGTGGCAAATGAGGTTTCTGCACTGCTGCCTTCGCTGCGGATGCTGGCGCCCTTGCGCCAATGTTCGCCCAGTCTGTCTTTGCGTGGCAGTGTCTCCAATGCCTCGCCCGCTATCCAGTCGTAGATCAGCTGTTTTTCATAAGGGGTGAATACACCAAACATGCTGGCATGTTCGCTTTCCAGTAATCGCCAGAAACGCGATTGGGCTGGGTCCTGATGGCGCTTGATCCAGCCGGCTTCCACCAATGCGGCCAAGAGCCCGGAAATCTTTTGCGGATCAGCCAGCCACTCGTTGATGCCCCATGCCCCCAGCTTGCACTGGCTGGCGTGCATGAATTTGCCCACGGTGGCTTTTTTGCGGAATACCTCGGTGATTTCGCGTTCAGCGTCGAAGTTGGCTATCAGGGCCGGCGTAGCTAGGCCGACATTATTGAGCTGCATGCCACGCTGCATGCGCATCATGAAGGCCTGGCGCTGCTGTCGCCTTGGCAGTGCCTCAAACACCGCACAGGCGGCGCGCATGGCATGGCCGGTCATGGCGTTATCCACCGTGACATGTAGCATGAAGTAGTAGGGGTCGATATTCAGCTCTTCCAGCTCATGGGTGGTAATGAGGAGATGCAGTGGCAACTGCTCATACGCGAGATTGAAGCCGACGACTTCCGGTAGCAGGGTTTCTGCATGGTGGCCCAAGGCCAGCTGAGTGAGCCCTTGCGTGAAGTAGGGTTCTTCCAGCGCCTGCCATTCGCAATCGAGGTCATAGCGGCGCAGAAGTTGCTGATAAAGCACGACATGATTCTTGTCGCTACGGCCTTCGCCGAGCTCTTCCAGATAGGTTTTGATGAGGGAGGCATAGCGCGGATCATCCCATTGCCGGGTGAGGCCCGATAGCCAGGCGCCATCGACCATTTTAGTGGGCGCCACGTGCAGCAGAAAATGCAAGGCATGCGATTTGGACGAAAAGAAGCGGCGTGGTTCACCGCGCTTGCGGCCTTCCAGATAACGCTGGTACTCACGGCCGACATCCTGGGCGCTGGCTTGTATCCACGCCTGCAGCCTGGATGGGCTATCGGCCAGCATCGCCTCTTGCAAGGCTTCAGGCATGTTCTCGGCATGCTGGCTCATCTCGTCTAATTGTTGGGTGATGAACTGGCTGGCCTGACGCGAAACCTCAATCTGCCGCTCGCCGGGCAGATCGGGGTTCATCAGGTCCATATACAGCGATTTGATGCAGATGCGGGATTCGGCTTGCGCTTGTTGCGTAGCATGTTCCTCGTCAAATGTTTTTGGATCTCCGGGCATGGTGGCTTCCTTCTCCTTAATGCGGAAAGTATGCGAGGAGCGCGGGTAAGTGCTTATCCGCCTGGCTCCTAGATTGCTGTCAGAGAGGGCTTACAGACGAGGTGGCAGGCATTTGCTAAGCTGATCCATGATTTGGAATGCGGGTGTTTTTACGCATCCAATGACGGTGTCCATGCAGGGCATGCACATCGAATTGATCGGCCCATTCATGAACGAGGTCTACTTTAACGAGGTCTATTTTGCCCGCTTCCGATATGTTCCACTCCGATGTGTCTGCTTCAGATGTGCAGCCGGCATCTTCAACTTTTCACCTTGAGGATACAGAAGCTGCGCGCAGTCGCGCCCTGGTCGAACTGCTCACCTGCTTGCGTAGCCAGCGCTATAGGCACATTGCCGTTACCCCGCTCACACACGCGCGCATCTACAAGCGGGACCCCCAGGCCTGGGCGCAATATGCGCGCGATATTTTTGGCTGGGGACGCCCGTTTCATGCCGATGTGGCGGGGGAACATGTATTTAGTCTGATGCAGGCGGCCGACATGGTGGATCCCATGGAAATGGGCTGGCGAAGCAAGCTACGCGTAGCTTCGCTGGATGAAATGTTATTCCTGCATTCGGCTTACCCCACGCTGGAGGCCTCTTCGGTATTTTTTGGGCCGGATACCTACCGCTTTGCCCGCGCCGTGCAACACCATGTCGAGACCCGGCGGCCTAATGTCAGGCGCGCGGTGGATATCGGGACCGGGAGCGGTGTGGGGGCCATTTTGCTGGCGGGCTTGTTCCCTGAGGCGGAAGTATTTGGGGTGGACATTAACCCTGAGGCTCTGGCCCTGGCACGGATAAATGCATTAGCGAATGCTTGCCCGCAGGTGCATATGCAGCAGAGTGATTTGCTGCAGGGGGTGACTGGCGAGTTTGATCTGATTATTGCCAACCCGCCGTATCTGGTGGATGCCGCGCAGCGCAGCTACCGTCATGGCGGCGGGGCGCTTGGGGCCGAGCTATCGCTGCGTATGGTGGATGCGGCAATGGAGCGTTTGGCGCCGGGTGGCGCTTTGCTGTTGTATACCGGCGTTGCCATGGTGCAGGGCGAGGACCCTTTTCTGGCGGATGTGATGGACCGCTTGCGCGAGCGGCCTGGATTCTCCTGGCATTACACCGAGATTGACCCGGATATTTTCGGCGAGGAACTGGAGCATGCGCCCTACGATATCGCGGATCGCATTGCCGCCGTGCAATTGACGCTGACACGCGAGGCCTGAAGGCGATGCGCATACTGGGGATAGGCGAATATTGCGACCTGGCCGCCATGTACCATGGCCTGATGCAGGAGGGGCATGAGGTGCGGGTGTGGGTGGAAGACGAAGCCTATCAAGGTATACACCGCGGCATATTGCATTTCACCGGCGATTGGCAGGCCGAACTGGACTGGGTGCGCGCGGCCGGTGACGATGGCTGTATTGTGTTTGAGTCGGCGACCAAAGGCGAATGGCAGGATGCATTAAGACGCGATGGCTTTCGCGTGATTGGCGGTAGTGCCTATGGTGATCGGCTGGAGGGCGATCGCCTGTTTGGTCAGCAAGTCATGCAGGAAATGGGGCTGGAAATCGCGCGTTGTGAACGTTTTACCGATATGCAGGCGGCTATAGGCTTTATTGCGGCGCATCCTGCCCGCTATGTTTACAAGAGCAATGGGGCCGATAGTGAGCGCACTCGCAACTTTGTCGGCACACTGGCCGATGGCAGCGATGTGGCTGCCCTGCTGGGGTTTTATCATGCGCATCCACCCGCAGGGCAGGTTTCGCCAGTGGATTTCATGCTGATGGAATATGTGCAGGGCATAGAGATGGGCATAGGCGCTTATTTCAATGGCCGCCATTTTCTGACGCCGGTCTGTCTGGATTGGGAACATAAGCATTTTTTCCCTGGAGACCTTGGTGAATTGACCGGAGAAATGGGTACGGTGGTGACTTACACCGGAGGCGCCTCCCTGTTCAAGCGTACGCTGGCTCAGCTGGAAGATGCCTTGGCTGCCAGCGGATATTGCGGCTATATCAATCTCAATATGATTGTGAATGAAACCCATATCTGGCCGCTCGAATTTACCAGCCGCTTTGGCTATCCCGGTTTTGCCATCTGTAGCGCTCTGCATCACCAGTCCTGGGCCACTATCTTCAATACATTGCTCAACCGCAACGCGCTTACCCTGCAAGTATCGCCGGGTTTTGCCGCCGGTGTGGTGCTAACGGTGCCACCTTTTCCCTATGCCTATGGCTACGAGCAGCTCGCCAAAGGCTTGCCTGTTCTGTTTCACCCAGATATGAATGATGCAGACCGTCAAGGGCTGTTCATGGCGGAGGTGGAGCAGATGGGGGATTATCTGGTGACCAGCGGGGTGAGTGGCTATGTGGGCGTAGCCACGGGCACGGGTATGACGGTTAAGGGGGCCGCAACGCACGCAAATGCGCTTGCGGCCAAGGTGATCGTGCCCAATGTGCGCTATCGCCATGATATTGGGCAACGCTTGATTAATGGTGAGCTAAGCTTGTTGAGGCAATGGGGTTACCTCGATAGTGAATGACATTAGCGGTGGCGTAACCTTATTTCTCGACGGTTCCCCACGAGGCCTCGAAGCGAAATTGCCTTAAGTCCAGCTCTGGACGTTCTGTCTGAAACTGCGCCTTGCCAATCCGGTAGGCTTCATCAATATCTTTGGCGGATAAAGAATGTTCCCAGATAGGGGTATCACGATGGGCGGATTTATCCCACGCGCTGATGTAGAACAAACCCATACAAAATCTCCTGAAAAAATAGGGGAGTGGGCACTGCCGCCCAACCGTAAATGGCAGGCGGCGTGCGTTCACTTAGTGAGAACCGGAGCTGCTGCCAGAGCCGCTCGAAGTGCCGGAAGAGCTGCTGCCGCTACCGGAATTATTGCTACTGTCCGTGCCAGAACCTGCACGATTGGAATTCAAATCATCCGAACGCTTAGGAGTTTGCATCTTGTCTGTCTGGTGGGTGCCTTTGCGGTGGGAGCCACTGCCATCGGCAGGGGTTGAGGTGGATGTGCTGTTGTCGCCAGGTGTGGCATTGGTATTGCCGCCACTGTTGGTGCCACCTGCAAAAGACAGTGGGGCTTGCAGCAAGGCGATCAACAGGCCGAGGCCGAGGTATTTGCCATAGGTATTGGTTTTCATGAGTATCTCCTTGAATGTTTTAATGATGGAATCTTTCACTTGCAAGGGGATATCCTGAAAGCTAAATGCTGCCTGGCCTATCAAAGGATTGCTTATTGTGCTGTAGGAAAATCTAAGCCATGGGCTGAACGGCAAAAAGCGCCTACAACATATTCGGACACCTTCATCTGGTCGGTGAATACCTGCTCTGGCATCGTGTAGTCATGGTGTTTGCTCCCATGCAAACAGAACAATGTTAATAACGATGGAGGTACATATGTCAGTTTCTCACGCAATCTTGCCTGGTATGCCTGTGCTTACAGCCCAGAACACCCGCCTGGGGACAGTCGATGGTTTGGAAGGCACAAATCTCATTAAGCTCACCAAGGATGATCAGGGTCAGCATCACTATATTCCCAAGGATTGGGTAGCCTCTACTGATAATGCTGAGGTGAAACTCTCTTGCGATGAACAACGTGCGCAATCCGAGTGGCTGACTCAGCCCAACCAATAGGCATTACCCTTCCATGGCGTAATCAGCGCTGTGGTTGATACCCATAAAAAAGCCCGCCTCAATCTGAGGCGGGCTTTTTAGTTTTCAGCCCTGTTGCCAGGGCGAAGACAGCTTGCTGATTACAGGCTGAACACGTTCAGTGCACCGCCGCCAGGAGCAGCGTTGTACTTGGTCAGTTCCTTGTAACCACCGGCTGCACCCAGTGCGTCGGAGTCGTTATCCAGGCCCAGGTTCATCGCAACGCCAGCCCAACCGCCGATACCGGACAGTACGCCAACGTATTGCTTACCCTTGTTGCTGTAAGTGAAGGCATTACCAATCACGCCAGAACCCACCTGGAACTTCCACAACAGCTTGCCGGTTTGTGCATCCACTGCCTTGAAGTCACGTTCCAGAGTGCCGTAGAACACGAGGTCAGAAGCTGTTGCCAATACGCCACCCCAGGAAGAGAACTTCTCCTTGTTGTACCAAACGGCCTTGCCCTTTAATGGATCCCAGGCTTCGAAACCGCCCATGACGCCATCAGGACCAGCAAACATGGTCAGGCTTGCACCCACCCATGGCTGACCAGCCACGTATTTGGATTCAACTGGCTCGTAGGTCATGCATACGTGGTTCAGTGGGATGTACATCAGGCCAGTGCGTGGCGAGTAAGCCATAGGCTGCTGGTCCTTCACGCCCAACGCGGCTGGGCAGATACCCTTGGCGTTGTAGTCTTCGTGAGTGGAGTAGCGCGCATCTTTCTGTGGCACGCCAGACTTCAGGTCAACCTTGGTTGCCCAGTTGATGAAGGGGTGAGCCTTTTCAGCCACCAGCAGCGTGCCGTTGGTACGGTCCAGGGTGTAGTTGAAACCGTTACGGTCGGTGTGGAAAGCGTACTTCTTGTCGCCCTTATCGAACAGCACGATTTCGTTGATGCCGTCATAGTCCCACTCGTCGTGAGGGGTCATCTGGTAGCCCCACTTGGCGATACCGGTGTTGAGGTCACGTGCGAACAGGGTCATGGACCACTTGTTGTCACCAGGGCGTACGTCTGGGTTCCAGACGGATGGGTTGCCGGTGCCGTAGTAGACGTAGTTGAGCTTGGGGTCATAAGAGAACCAGCCCCATACCGAACCGCCGCCATGTTCCCAGCCATTCTTGGTGGCTTGTGGCTTCAGCCAGGTGCGTGTGCCCAGTTCTTTCTCAGGGAATTTCAGCTGGTCTTTGGTCAGTGCTTTGAACGAGCCACCTTCCTTGTTGCCGCCATTGACGTCTTGGTAAACGGACAGGGCGTTGTAATGTGGGTTAGCGCTGTTGAAATCAGCACCGATCAGCACTTCGCTGTCTGGACCAGTGGAGTAAGCCTTCCATGCCAGCGAACCGTCTTTCAGGTTGTAAGCTGCCAGGAAGCAGCGCACGCCGAATTCACCGCCGGAGCAACCGGTCAGCACTTTATCCTTGAACACGTGCGGAGCGTTGGTGTTGCTGGCGCCCAGCTTAGGATCGGTGTTCTTCACGTCCCAGATTTTGGCACCGGTCTTGGCATCCAGGGCTACCAGCATGCCGTCGTTCTGTTGCAGGAAAATCTTGCCATCGCCAAAACCCAGGCCGCGGCTGACGTTATCGCAGCACAGAACAGCTTGTACGGATGGGTCTTGCTTTGGGAAGTAAGTCCAGATGATCTTCTGATTGTCGTTCAGGTCCAGTGCGTACACGTTGTTAGGGAACGCAGTGTGCACATACATAACGCCGTTGATTACCAGCGGGGAGCCTTCGTGACCGCGGTTAACGCCGGTAGAGAAGGTCCAGGCCGATTTCAGGCTCTTGATGTTGGATTTGTTGATCTGGTTCAGAGTGCTGTAGCCCTGACCGTTGTATTGACCACGTGGGCCGGCCCAGTTGGCTGGGTTAGCCATTGCGGCTTCCTGATCGGCTGCAGCAAAAGCCATCATGGGCAGAGCGACGGTCATGCCGACCACGGCGCCCAATGCCAGTTTCATCTTGCTCATCTTTAACGTCTCCATTGTGTAAGTCTTACGCCACCATAGCTGGGGTTGGGCTTGCGCCCTTATTGTGACCAGACCCTAAATTTGTAACGCGAATTAAGGCTGGAAGCGGGAGACTGTAACCAAACGTAAAATGGATGGCGTGAGCCAGATTCAATAAGTTAATGGGGCCAGATGGTCCAGATTGTGATCGTATGATGGGGCCAGAGTAGCCGCTTACAGGCAGGGTAAGGGCGAGATTGAATAGCTATGCGCGCTTAAGCCAACGCACACAAGGCTTTTGTGCCATTGAGGCTTGAATGCCTGCAGAAGGCACCCGTAACAACCAGAACAAATTGTAACATTTAACATACAAATTGCTACATTTGTAATTGCTCGCAATGAGCGACAATGTAAGCGCTGATCTCTCACTGAAATTTCCATGCTTAACGATGTACAACTGATCGTTTCCGATCCTGCCAAGGTGGCAATGGCATGACGCGCATCATGCCGTCTCAAGCCCCGGGGTTGCGGCGTACCTGGAATCAGATGATGGAGTTCAGTCCATTCAAACCTGGTACAGCGCTTTATCTGCAAATCGCAGAGCAGATCATTGAAAAAATCCGTCAGGGACGATTGCAACCGCGTACGGTTATGCCTGGCAGCCGCGAGCTGGCAGCGATGCTTAATGTCAATCGTAAGACCATCGTGCTTTCGTATGATGAGCTGATTGCGCAGGGCTGGCTCACCACTCAGCACAGACGCGGTACCTTTGTCTCCGAAGCTCTGCCCTATCCAGCCAAAACCCAGCTTTTGCCGATTCCAGGAGAAGCCTTTGAATTCTCTACCCCCGCCTTAACTGCCAGCGCACCTTTATCCCAGCCCCCGGCGCTGTTGATGAGTGAAGGCTTGCCAGACAAGCGCGTGATTCCTTATGAGCGGTATGTGAGGGCCTCCAAACGGGCCATGGCCAAACTGGCACGCACCTCAGTGACGGAGCCGCCGGATTACCGTGGACAGGCGGTATTCCGTGAGGCAATTGCGTCCTTACTTCGCGACGAATGCGGATTCAATGTCAGTGTGGAGCAACTCTGCCTCACCCGCGGCCTGCAGCAGAGCATTTACATCAGCGCCCGCGCTTTGATCTCGCCTGGGGATTACGTCATTTTTGAAAGGTGGGCGCCCGCCGACGCCCTGGGTGTATTTGAATCCCTGGGTGCGCGCATCCTGTTTGCCGATATTGACCAGGCCGGTGCGCGGGACGATGACATCGAGGCATTATGCCGGCACCACCCGGTCAAAGCTGTCTTTCTGACCCATCAGGTGCAATACCCGACCACGGTATCGCTGACAGTGGCGCGTCGCCGTCGCTTGTTGCAGATAGCCGAGGAGCTGAATTTCCACATCATCGCCGCCGATTATTCCCAACATCTCTACTTCAACCAGCCAGCGGTGCCGCCGGTGGCGACGGGCAATATGCGTAGGCGCATCATATATCTCGGGGCGTTGCCCAGTGTATTGCCCGCTGATCGCCAGGTCGGCTATATCGCCAATACGCCTCAGTTCATCGATAAATGCGCGCGACAACGCCAACTGATGGGGCAAGTGGATGACCCGGTCAGTCAGGCCGCGATCACTGAGCTGATCCAGACAGGGGAGTTTCATCGCATGGTCAGGCGTGTCTCCCGCATTTATAACCAGCGTCGCTTGCATACCGCGCATTTATTAAGCGAACTGCCACCGAGTCTGCTCACTTTTCGGCTGCCAGTAGCCGGTTTGTTCTACTGGCTTAACTTCCCTTTACCCATCAACACCGAGGCTTGGAGCGCGCGCTTGCTACAGGTAGGAATTCAAGTGGAGCAACCCATTCATTTCGCCGGTGAAGGCACAACGATTCCGGGTGCTTTGCTTGGCTATTCCCATCTGGACGAGCTGCAGATGGAAGTATTGGTTCACAAACTCCGAGATGTCATGAGTTCTTTTTTGGTGTGATTGGCATCACTAGAAAACCAGAATTTGCATCAGGTTTTCATCGGGCCCC
>DATMSO010000015.1:0-59779 GCA_035565335.1 Methylovorus sp. | reverse complement strand
TGAGCCTGTGTTGCATGCAATACGACAAGAAGTAAACAACCCAAGTATTTTTTATTCATTATTATTGGCCTGAAGAAATTTTTAAGTATTTAAATTCGCATACTTTGCAATAGTATCGCGCTTTTAGCCATTATGTATTGTTTAGGATTTCGCCCAGCATAACTTCAGCTTTCTGACAGCGAAAGCCCGCTATGGATATACGCTTCAATACGGACAGTACGGTGTCGATCGGTTGACATTCTTCTCCTTAGCTGAAGCACTACTTACCCACCGCCCGACCCTTCAACGTACTCATCAACACCGGAGCATGGTATTCAATCCGGTCCGGCAGTTCGCGTATGGGCAGGACCAACCTATCCCCCAGCAATTGATCTCCGTGGTTAAAATGCAGCTCATCTTCAGCATTGGGATTATCAATATTCACCCCCAGGCGCTGGGCCAGCCACACGCCGAGTTCGTAATGGCTCACCCAGGCATCCTGCTCCAGAGTTTCCATGCCGGAGCCCTGGCTGCTAAAAACCATCATCGGCACCTCCACAACCTCGGGTTGCAGACGGTTGTGGCCCCAGCGCCCACCTTCGCCCAATAGCTGTCCGTGATCGGCGGTGACGATCAGGTATTTTTCGCCTTCGAGTTTAGAAAACGCATGCAGGATGCGGTCCATCACGCCGTCCCAATGCAACAGGGCGTTATCGTAGGCATTGCGCATGCGTACTTCATGCGGGAGCTGGGGGACCGTCGGCCAGGACGGCACAAAGTCAGCGTCCTGCTGGTAGTTTTCTTCATAAGGGAAATGCACTGCCCGCATATTGAAGACGGCAAAGCTTTTATCGCGCGGCATTTGCTGCTCGATGATGTCTGCCAGCAAGGCATCGCGACGTTGCATAAAGCCCATCAAGCGATTTTCTCTGGTGACGACATGATCGATGAAGGGACGCCCGAGGTAGGTCAGCAATTTGGATTCCTGCGATGACAGCCAGTAGGTTTCATAGCCTTGGTCTTGTGCCAGACGGAACAGGTTATGCCGCTTGTCTTTCATCCAGCCTTCCTGCCCGGGCTCACGAATCACATTCATCAGCGCCGGCAGACTGACGGCGGTGCTTACGCCTGCAGCAATGCCTTGCAGACGCACGCCTTGCATGCGGGTCATCCATGTTTGCAGGTGGGGAGTGGTCTGGCGCTCGGCCCCATACACACTCATGCGGTCCGGACGTAAAGAGTCAGCCACCACCAGCCATATGTGCCGGGGCATGGTCGAGTCTGCGTGCGGGGTGAGCGTATATGGCACCATGGCATGTGCGGCAGCAGCGGGCCGCAGAGGCTGATCTTGCAGGCCTTTCATGGCAAAAAACGAGAAGACGTTCATGCTGTTATGCAAGGCACTGCGGGTCGGGCCGGGTAAAAAATCTTCCAGATCGCGGTAACTGGCGCGTATGGGTTTTGCCGCTAGAATCAGCAGTATGACGAGCCAGGCCAGACTGAAATGCGGGAGCCCCAGACGCGGTTGCATCCAGCCATGCAACACAAATAGCAGCCCATACGGGACGCCAACCACCACCAGCACCCAGGCATATGGCCACCAGCCGGCCAGCAGTGCCTGGCGGATATCTTCCGGGTTATGCATGGCGTTTTGCAGATCGCTCACGCTGAGCGGTTCGCCGGTAAACGCCAGATTGGCAAACTGAATAACTTGCATGAAGACGAACAGCATCAGTACCAGCGCCACCAGCCAGCGTTGGCGGCACAACCAGAAGGCCAGCGCGAGCAAAAAGATGACCAGCCCATATACGGGCTCAAACACGGCATAATGCGCACCGCCCATGGCATGGAAAAGCACATCATCCGCCATTAACAGCGCGGCACTCAGCAGGCTGAGCAGCAGGATACCAACATAAGAACGCCAGGTAATATTAAGGCGGGACGGGGGCAAAGAAAGCAATCGAGTAAGCATGCTGCATGTGCTTGCAATGAGCAGGCCCAGGCAAAAAATTTAATCATCCCTATGATTTATAAGTGATTATTAGAAAATCATGGCAACGGTGCATGGCATTTTTTGCAGAACTGGCAACCACATCCTGCAAAAATCGTCTCAAGCGCATGCCCACGTAATATTTGGCAGATGCGCCTCACCGCCATCTGGTGATGATGAAAGCGCCGCCATTCCGTTATCAATATCTGCGTAAAAGGACAGCCACCAGGCATCTCATGAGTCGTGATCTTTTTGCCTCAGACACTCCACAAGCACTGGCTGCGGCCACCTTCCTGCTATCCGGATTTGCATTGCCCGGCCAGGATCGCCTGTGGCGCGACATACAAGAGATTCTGCAGACCTCGCCCATGCGCCATATGCAGACACCGGGCGGCTTTACCATGTCGGTAGCGATGAGTAATTGCGGGCAACTGGGCTGGATCACTGACCGCAAAGGCTATCGCTATAGCACTATCGACCCGCTGACAAATCAGCCATGGCCTGCCATGCCGCCTTCCATGCAGCAGCTGGCTACCAAAGCGGCGGCGGTATGTGGCTTTGCAGGATTTCTGCCGGATGCCTGCCTCATTAATCGTTACGCACCCGGCACGCGCATGAGTTTGCATCAGGACAAAAACGAGCAGGATTACAGTGCACCCATTGTCTCGGTGTCACTGGGCGTAAGCGCGATCTTTCAGCTGGGCGGCATGCAGCGCAGCGATAAAACCTCGCGCATCGCGCTGCAACATGGCGATGTGCTGGTGTGGGGCGGCGAAGACAGATTGCGCTTTCATGGTGTATTGCCGATCAAACCGCAACAGCATCCGCTCAGCGGGCCTGACCGCATCAACCTGACGTTTCGCAAAGCTGGGTAAACCCAGCAGGCTCAAAGCACGGCAACACCGCCAACTACACGACGAATCAGCAGACGTGGAGCTGGCAATATGCAAGCAAAACCACGGAGTATTGCTCGAAAAATACAAGGTAACAAAGGGAAATTACTACAGGATCGTTATTTTTAAGCCATTGTTTATTATGGTAAAATAACATTTTGTGGTGCCGGGGGGGGGACTCGAACCCCCACACCTTGCGGCGGCGGATTTTGAGTCCGCTGCGTCTACCAATTCCGCCACCCCGGCTGAGTGGAACGCGATTATAACAAAGCTTGAGCGATATGCGAACCGAAGATTTTGATTTTTTCCTGCCTGAAGAACTGATCGCCCAATTCCCCGCTCCCGAGCGTGACGGCAGCCGCCTGCTAAGGCTGGATGGCAATAGCGGCGCGATTGCCGACCATCAGTTTCGCGAGCTTCCACAGTTCCTGAACCCGGGCGATGTGCTGATATTCAATGATACGCGCGTGATCAAAGCACGCCTGCAAGGTCACAAGGAAAGTGGCGGCAGCATAGAGCTGTTGATTGAGCGCCCACTGGATACACACCGGGCGCTGGCGCATATCCGGGCATCGCGCTCGCCCAAGCCTGGCAGCCGCATTTTCTTTGGGGCGGATATTCCAGCGCGCGTCATCGAGCGTCAGGACGATCTCTTCCTGATTGAAGTCGAGCACGCCACCCCATTGCTGGATCTGCTGGATCAGTATGGCGCCTTGCCGCTGCCGCCTTACATCGCGCACAGCGCCGATGCCGAAGACGACGAGCGCTACCAGACCGTGTATGCCAAAACACCCGGCGCCGTCGCAGCCCCCACGGCAGGCCTGCATTTCAATCAGGCCATGCTCGACCGCCTGCAGGCTGCCGGTATCCAGATTGCCTACATCACCCTGCATGTCGGCGCTGGCACCTTTCAGCCGGTGCGCGTGGATGACATCCGCGAACATCGCATGCACAGCGAGATTTACACCGTGCCTGCCGCTACCGTCGACCTCATCCATCAGGCACGCGCCGCAGGCCATAAGATCACCGCCGTCGGCACCACTGCCCTGCGTGCGTTGGAAAGCGCAGCCCGCTCAGGCAGCCTGGTCGCCGGCAGTGGCGAGACCGATATTTTCATTACGCCCGGTTATCGCTTTCAGGTCGTCGAGCGCCTGCTGACCAACTTCCACCTGCCCAAGAGCACGCTGATGATGCTGGTATCGGCCTTTGCCGGCGCAGAGCATATTCGTGCAGCTTATGCCCATGCCATTGCCAGCCGCTATCGCTTTTTCAGTTATGGCGATGCCATGCTGCTGGAGCGTCGTGACGCCACGGAGTAAGCGCCTGTCAGTTAGGTCAGTTGGCGTTGCAAAACAGGGGGTGCGATGCTTGTTCGTTCCATGGAACTCCTGCTGCCTGTTCGCTTCATAATCGGGTATTCTTCCCAATCCTGCGCGGGAGCGATTCCCGACAGATTATCCAGAGCATGATTTCATGTGCCGTGAATTGAGAGTGAGATGAGAGTTGCCATGACGTTAAACCGCATTACTGCCATATCCACCCTGTTTGCCAGCCTGCTGCTGACGCTGCCAGCGAGCGCGCAGGTCCTGCCGGAAGCCCAGTTGGGCGTCCGCCTTCCGCTGGCCAAAAAACCGACCACCCGTCCCATGGGCGTTGCCTACTCGCCAGTGCACCAGCGTTATTTTGTCGCCGATGGCGGCTTGGGGCCGGTGCCGGGCTCCATGGACATCACCACCTCGCGCTCGGAAGTGCATGTATTCGACGGTAGCGGCAAGTATCTGCAATCCGCCCTGCCCGGTCTGGATAATCGCGCCATCTACTTCAACCCCAATACCCAGCTTGTCGAAACCATTACCTACAATGTCTCCAGCAATGCGGGCTTTACACCCGGCACCGGCATTTATTCGCTAGAGATAAACGATAAAGGCGAGCTGACAGAAAACACCCGCGACATCATCAACTTCAACCCGGCGTTTGGCGATGCCGCCACCATGCCGAGCTACGATGCAAAAGCGCAGCGCTACTACGCCAAGCAGGAGCGCAGCAACCGGGTGTGGGTGGTAGATCCCAAGCAACGTGAAAAAGTAGGCGAGATTTTGCTGGACCTGGACGCCGCCGGCGCCCGTTTTGATGACATCAGCGACCACTTCATCGCTTACACCGGCGTTGCCGGCGAAGAGCTGGCGGTGCTGGATGTCGACCACAAGGCAGTGCTGGTGTTTGACCTGAATGGCAAGCTGGTCGGCAAGAGCGCCTTGCCAGCTGGCATCAAACTGCTATCGCAAAACCATTACAACGGCGTTGGCTACAGCAATGGCATGGTGTTTGTTTATGCGGAACGGGAAGGCGAGTTCGGCACCTATCTGGGTTTCAAAGTCTCAGACCAGGCAGCGCAATAATGAGCAACGCCTGCGCTCAATAGCCGGGGCGATAGCTCCAGTTATTGCGCCAGGCGCTCAGCACCATATTGGGGTATTCCGGCTGCCCCAGACTACCGTTGTAACGGCCCAGAGCCCGATAAAGATCGCCGTTTTCAATATCCAGATAATGCCGCAGGATAGTGCAGCCATAGCGCAGATTCAGGCGCAGATGAAACAGGTTGTGCTCCGGTGAGCCTATGCTGCGCACCCAGAATGGCATCACCTGCATAAAGCCGCGCGCGCCGACTTCTGATACCGCGTACTTCTTGAAACCGCTTTCCACCTGAATCAATCCCAGCACCATTTGCGGGTCCAGGCCCGCCCGTGATGCCTCGTAATGCACAGACCGTAAAAAATCCTCACGCATGGTCTGATCGGGCATACGCTTTTGCAGCCGCTCCGACATCGCCTGCATCCAGCGCTGGCCTTCCACCTCGCTGGCAAACACCAGCCGAGGCGCCGCCAGATCGCTCACAGATTTCTGCATCAAGGCGCGCACGCTGTTGGAGAGCGGCTCTTCTTTCTGCGCACCGGCATGGGCGGGCACGGCGCTCAACAGCGCCCAGACCAGCCAACCGGATATGCAGTATCGATTCAATGCGCGCGTCCTTTTCATCAGTCTGTTACGGCGTCAAACAGCTGCAGGTTTAGCCTGCAGCGTATTAAGTGCCAAGCCTCAGGCCAGCGTCTGCTTGAGCTTGGCGACGATCTCGCTCAGCGCGACTGATTGTGCCTGCTCATCGGTACGGGCCTGATATTCCACCTGGCCTTCCTTCAGGCCACGGTCGCCAATCACTACGCGGTGCGGGATGCCGATCAATTCCAGATCAGCAAACATCACGCCGGGGCGCTCGCCACGGTCATCCAGCAGCACATCAATGCCGGCCTGCTGCAGTTCGGCATACAGCGCCTGTGCAGCATCCTTCACGGCATCGCTTCTATCCATGCCGATAGGCGCAATCGCCACACTGAAGGGCGCCATGGCGGCGGGGAAGATAATGCCGCGGGCATCGTTGCCCTGCTCGATCGCGGCACCGACGATGCGCGATACACCGATGCCGTAACAGCCCATCTCCATGATCTTGAGTTCGCCGTTTTCGGCCTGGTAAGTCGCGTTCATGGCTTCGGCGTATTTGGTACGCAGCTGGAAGATATGGCCGACTTCAATACCGCGGCACAGCTCCAGCACGCCCTTGCCATCGGGGCTGGGGTCACCGTTGATCACATTGCGAATATCCGCCACCAGCGAAGGCTCGGGTAAATCACGGCCAAAGTTGACGCCTGCCAGGTGGAATTTCGGCTTGTTGGCACCGCAGACAAAGTCGCTCATGGCGGCCACGGTATGGTCGGCAATCACGCTGACAGCATCACTGACGCCCACGGGGCCGATGAAGCCGGGAGGGCAATTCAGGTGCGCACGGATTTCCTCTTCCGTGGCAAAGCGGAAATCGGCAAACCCGGGCTGCTTGGCCAGCTTGATTTCATTCAGGCTATGGTCGCCACGCAGCAGCGCCAGCACAAAGCGCGACTGGCCTTCCCCACTCGCCACCATCAGCGCAATTGCCTTCACAGTAAGGTTAACGCTGATGCCGAGCAAGGCGGCAACATCTTCACACGCGGTCTGCTTGGGGGTATCCACCTCACGCAGGGTTTCCTGCGCGGCGGCACGTGGCGCAGCCGGTGGCAAGGCTTCTGCCAGCTCCACATTGGCAGCGTAATCAGAATCCGGGCAATAAGCCAGCGCATCTTCACCGGAATCCGCCAGCACATGAAACTCATGCGAACCATCGCCGCCAATGGCACCGGTATCGGCACGCACAGCACGAAACTTCAGGCCCAGGCGGTTGAATACATTGCTATAGGCCTGGTACATGGTGGCATAAGTTGCCTCCAGCGATTCCAGGCTGGTGTGGAAGGAGTAAGCATCCTTCATGACAAATTCACGCGCGCGCATGACGCCAAAACGGGGGCGGATTTCATCGCGGAATTTGGTCTGGATCTGGTAGAAATTGAGCGGCAATTGCTTGTAGCTCTTGATTTCACGGCGTGCCAGATCAGTAATCACCTCTTCATGGGTGGGCCCGAAACAGAAAGAGCGCTCATGCCGGTCGGTAATCTTCAGCATCTGCGGGCCAAACACATCCCAGCGTCCGGTTTCCTGCCACAGTTCGGCGGGCTGCACGGCGGGCATCAGCAGTTCCAGCGCGCCCGCCTTGTTCATTTCGTCGCGCACCACGGTTTCCACCTTGCGCAGCACACGCAAGCCCAGTGGCATCCAGGTATAGAGACCTGAGCCCAGGCGTTTGATCAGGCCGGCGCGCAGCATGAGGCGATGGCTGGGCAGCTCGGCTTCCTGTGGGGCTTCTTTTTGGGTGGCAATGAAAAACTGGGAGGCGCGCATGAATCACTCTTAAAAAATAGGATGGGATGAAAACTTAAGGTGTGGATTTTATAGAGAAATGCCCCCGAAGTCAGCCGAGAGACGTTTTACGGCGTCAAAACTGCCCGGGATAGGCTTCTGTTAATGGCAAAGGGGATGCTAATCGGCGGGCGGTGACCGCGAGCCCGATCAGCGGGCAGGACTGTTTTCCGGCTTCCAGCCCGACTTCCACTTGTCCAGCGGCACAATCACAGCGGGCTGGCCGTTATCGTAAAACCAGGAGTCCACGGCGAAGCGCTCGCCCGAAGCGCGGTCAAGAATCGCGGCCGTCGTATGCGGCCAGCCATTGAGAAAGAAACCCCGCCGCTTGGTATCGAGAATATCGTGAAAGCGCATCAGCCCTTCTTTCAGCATCAGCTTCATGTACGCGGTGCTGTTGGCGGCCTCGTCATTGCAATCCAGCTGGCCGGGCTTGCCCCACACACCAAAGGTGCCTGCCTTGTCGACCGAGGTACCGGTTTTGGCACCCACCATGGTTTCCATCTCGCCAAGGGCGCGGCTGATGGCGGCACGTTCCTCCGCGGCGTTTTCTGGCATGGGGGTAAACACCTGCACCACGCGCTGCCATTCGTCGGCGCTGAGCGTTATGCGTGCCATGGCGGCACAGCCGCCGCCGTAACACATGTCAAATCCATCCAATGTGGGTTTTTGTTGCAAGACCTGGGTCAGCGCTGCGCTATCCGCCCACACCGGGCACGACAGCAGCAGACCACAGCCCGCCAGCGCGCCAGCTAACCACTGCAGGCGATCAAAGCACCAGCGGCGCATCGGGCAACTCATTCTGATCGTCGGCAGTAGGAGGGAAGTGTTGCTGCAACAAGGCGCCTATGCGGGTGATGCCATGTAGCACGCCGGTCTCGAAATGTCCCTGGCGGAACATGGCTTCCATTTCACGGCAGATGGCTTCCCAGCCTGCTTCGCCTACGTGCTGGTGTATGCCGCGATCGGCAATGATTTCCACATCGCGATCTGCCAGCAGCAAATAGATCAGCACACCATTATTGGCCGCCGTATCCCATACGCGCAGCTGCGAAAACAGATCGATGGCGCGGTGATTCGGCGTCATGCCTTGCAGCACGTGCATCGGCGACAGACTGCCTTCGATGACCACGCGAATTTCACCATTATGTGAGCGCTCGCTCGCAGCAATAGCCTTTTCAATATTGAGAAGTGCTTGCTGACTGAAGTGACGTTTGAATTGCCATGGCGTTGCCAGCAGGTGGGCCATGAAGCGCGAAAATCCGGATTTTTTCAGCATGATTTACCAGTCTCCCGAAGCACCGCCGCCGCCGAAGCCGCCACCGCCACCAGAAAAACCTCCACCACCGCTACCGCCGCCAAACCCGCCGCCGCCAAAACCACCGAATCCCCCCAGTGAGCCGACGCCAGCCAGGGTAATCACAAAGGCAATAAACGCCAGCACCAGCGCCATGATGAGGCCGCCGCCCAGTATCCAGACCGCAGCACCGATCAGGCCGCCGGTGGCCACACCACCGAAAAAACTGCCCAGCACCGCGCGCAACATGGCACCGGCAATCAAGCCACCGAACAGCAGGATAGGCAACATATCGCCCCAGTCATGCTGCTCGCCACCGCTGGCTTGCCGGGTTGGCGCAGGCAGCGCCTCGCCGTCGATCAGGGCGGCAATGCGTTCAGCTGCGGCATTCAATCCGCCGTAAAAATCGCCTTGCCGGAAGTACGGCGCCATGATATCGCTGACGATGCGTTTAGCGGTCACATCGGGAATCGCCCCTTCAAGGCCATAGCCGACCTCGATGCGCATCTTGCGGTCATTCTTCGCGAGCAGGATCAGCACGCCATCGTCCTGCTTTTCGCGCCCCAGTTTCCAGGCTTCCACCACGCGGATGGAATACTGCGCGATATCCTCAGGCTGCGTGGTCGGCACAATGAGGATGGCGATCTGGCTGCCTTTTTGCTGCTCAAATGCCTGCAGGCGCGCTTCCAGCCCGGCTTGTTGCTCGGCGGTCAGCGTGCCGGTCAGATCGGTCACACGCTGCGTCAGCGGGGGAATGGCCTCCAGCGCCTGTGCCAGCCCTGCCTGCCATAAAGATGCAAGCAAGACTAATGGTAGGCAGGCGCGCAACCATGCGCTTAGTGTCTTCACGTACGGGCTTTATTTGTCACTGGCTTTATTTGTCAAAGTTAACCGCAGGCGCCTTGGAGATTTCCTTCTCGTTTTCCACGCTGAAGTTAGGCTTGGGCTTGTAGCCAAACATGCTGGCGGTCAGGTTGTTGGGGAAGGTACGAATGGCAATATTGTATTCCTTCACCGCCTGAATGTAGCGGTTGCGGGCAACGGTCACGCGGTTTTCCGTGCCTTCCAGCTGGGCTTGCAGATCGCGGAAGCCGGCATCGGCTTTCAGTTGCGGATAGTTTTCTGCCACCACCAGCAAGCGGGACAAGGCCGAGGTCATCTGGCTTTGCGCCTGCTGGAACTTGGCAAAGGCGGCTTCGTCGTTGATCAGCTCAGGGGTAGCCTGAATGCTGCTGACCTTGGCACGCGCTTCCGTCACTTCGGTCAGCACTTTTTCTTCATGGCTGGCATAGCCCTTGACGGTGCTCACCAGGTTAGGCACCAGGTCGGCACGGCGCTGATACTGGTTCAGGACTTCGGACCAGTTGGCTTTCACTTCTTCATCCAGCTGCTGAAAGGTGTTGTAGCCGCAGCCGGTAAGATTCAATACCAGCAGCAGTGTCGCCAGTTTAAGCATCAGGGATCGCATGTTGTGTCCTCGTTAAGTGTTAAATAAATTCAGTCTTTAGATGCGGGTGACGATGCCGATTGCAAGGCATCCTCCTGCAGTTTGCGCATGGTAGCGCGCGCCAGGCATAAATCTTCCCAGGCCTTGGCCTTGTCCATCAGATTACGCAACAGATAGGCGGGATGGTAAGTCACGATCACCGGCACGCCATTGTATTCGTGCAATTGGCCACGCATGCTGCCTATCGTGGCTTCCGAGTTGAGCAACGATTGCGCGGCAAACTTGCCCAACGCTAGGATCAGTTTGGGCTTGATCAGTTCCACCTGACGCTTGAGAAAAGGATCGCACTGCTGGACTTCTTCACCCTGCGGGTCGCGATTCTGCGGCGGGCGGCACTTCAGCACATTGGCGATATACACATTTTGTCCGCGCTTGAGCTGTATCGCGCCCAGCATGTTATCTAGCAATTGCCCGGCTTGGCCGACAAAGGGTTCGCCGCGCCTGTCCTCTTCCGCGCCCGGTGCCTCGCCCACAATCAGCCATTCAGCGGCAGGGTCACCTACACCAAACACCGTTTGCGTGCGAGTACGGGAAAGGCTGCAGGCTTCGCAATTGGCAACGCAGGACTGCAAGCCCTGCCAATCGAGCTGGGCAATGCTGTCACGCCGACCCTGGCCAAGCGAGGTCTTCATATCCGGCAGGTGGTCATCATCTTCGAAGATGGGCAACAGCATCTCATCCGGCGGCGGCATGTCATCGTCCCAGGGCGGCGACATAAGCACATCGGGTGCTGGCTCGAGGACGCGTGCGGGAGTGGCCAGACCCGGCATAGCCGGGGCAGCAGAAAGCGGTTGATCATTGCCAGCTTGGACGTTGGCATCTACGGCGTTGGCATCTACGGCGTTGGCATCGACGGGGTTGGCATCTACGGCTATTGCTGCGGCGGGGCTGGCATCAATGGCAAGCTCAGGATCGCGGGCAAGCATCTCAGCGTCAGCCGTGGCAGTTTCTACCGGGATAGCTTCGCGGCTTGCTGGCATCTGCGGCATGGCGGCGGCGACTTCCACATCGGCAATTTCCACATCGGCGACATTCGCTACCACATTCGCGGGCTTCGGCGCTTCCACCATGGCGGCAGGTGTGGTCTGCAAGGGTATTGGCGGCGGCGTTAGCGGCTGCCGCAACTGCCAGGCGGGCAAGAGCTCGAGCTCGCGCAGCATGTCTTCGCGGGTCAGGCTCATAAGGCCGCCCCCATCAGTACCGCGTCTTCACGGCCATGCTTGGCCGGGTAATAGTTTCGACGGATGGCCATTTCATTGAAGCCCATGCTTTCATACAAGCGCAGAGCTGCAGTATTGGAGGGCCGTACTTCCAGAAACATATTAAGACCACCATACTGGCGCCCGATCTGCATCATATGCTCCAGCAGCAAGCGCCCCAGCCCATGGCCCTGCATGGCCTGCGCCACGCTGATATTCAAGAGATGTGCTTCGTCCAGCACCATCATGACCACGGCATAGCCGACGATGGTGGCATCCTGATGCATTACCCAGCAGCTATGCCCGGCATTCAGAGAATCCAGGAAATTGCCGCGCGTCCAGGGGTAAGGAAAAATCACCTGTTCGATGGCGACGATGCTATCCAGATCGTCTTTCTGCATGGGGCGGAATGCCACGCGAGGCTTGAGCACGGCGTTCATTTCAGCCCTGCCATCTTGGCGCGTTCGCTGGTTTTGAGGGCCACCTTGTTGCGGATATACAAAGGCGCAGCTTCGGCGGCGGGTCTTCCCTCGCCCGCCTCGAACACGGGTCTGGCAAGGGCGACGATTTCCTGCGCGCGCGGGTAGCGATCAGGCTGGGTGGACGCTACCTGGGCGCCATATACCGCAGTCAGGGCATCACCATAACTGGCCCAGCCGCTGCCGATGCCGACCCAGCCGCTGCCTTCGACAGCGGGCAGCGCTTCCGGCTTGTATAAACCGGGCGCCATGACTTCCTGCCAGGCATCGCCCTCGCGGCGATACACGGCGTGGTAGATCTCCCCCATGCGCGCATCCAGGCAGGCAATCACCTGCGCGGCACCACTGGCTTCGGCCAGGGCTTGCAGCGTGCATATGCCCACCACCGGCAAACCGGCACCAAACGCCAGGCCCTGCGCCACGCCACAACCAATGCGTAGGCCAGTGAAAGACCCCGGGCCCGCCCCAAAGGCAATGCCATCGAGATCGTGCATGGTGAGCTGGGCTTCCGCGAGCAATTCATGCAGCAAAGGCAGTATGCGCTGGGAATGGGTCTGCCCGGCATGCAGCTCGCGCGTGAGCACGCGGCCATCCAGATCCAGCGCCAGGGAAAGGTATTCGGTAGAAGTATCGAGTGCGAGCAGTCGCATAAAAACATCAGTCTGTTATTCAGACGCTATTTTGCCACGCATTGCCTTGATATGCCCGCGTCGCGTCTTGCCTTCCAGCCTTCTTTTGCGCGAAGCCAGCGTGGGCCGCGTGGCATGCCGTACTGCAGGCGCCCGCGCCGCCTGGCTCACCCAGGCATGCAGACGTTCGATGGCATCCTGTCGATTGAGCAGCTGGCTGCGATGGCGCTGCGCCTTGATGATGAGCACGCCCTCGCTGCTGACGCGGGCATCGCGCAACGCCAGCAATCTCGCCTTGTGCGCCTCATCAAGCGAGGAGGCGCGTATATCAAAACGCAAATGCACCGCGCTGGATACCTTGTTGACGTTCTGGCCGCCCGCGCCCTGCGCCCGCATCGCGGTCAGTTCATATTCGGTTTCAGGGATGACAATAGGCTGCATGATGAAAAGTGGGGGCGCTCCGAATATAGGCTCATTTTAACGCAAGCTCATTGTAACGCAGGCTTATTCCATCTCCGCAGGCTATCCACGCAGCGGCAGGACATGAGTGGGTTCACGGTAGGCCAGTGCTACGCCAGTAACAGGTTGCCAGAGGACTAGGCCATGGTTACCATGCCGGCATGTCTTCCCGTTTCGCATTCCCGCCCCTGCGCTGGCCCGCCGTGCTGCATTACGATGGTCAGCCCGAGCTGGCCTTTATCGGCAGCCTGCAGGCCTGGCAGGCCGCGGCGGACCTGCAGCACCATGTTTACCATGCCAAAGACCGCCTGATTGACGCCGATGGCGCGGTCTATCAATTGACCGAGCGCATGCAGAACCAGTTGTTACCGCAGGCCACCGGCCAGCATATTGGGTTGGATGAGATGCTGACTCTGGTGCGGGCGCACCTCGCCCGCGAAGGCCGCTCCTGCATTGCCAAGCTGTATGCACCTTCTATCGCAGATGCCATGGCGATGGCCGATGATGACGGGGAAGACGCACGATGAACCCCGAAGACCTGCACCGTCTGGTGACCATGCAAATGCCGTTTGGCAAATACAAGGGCAGACTGCTGGCGGACCTGCCGGGCAATTACCTGAATTGGTTTGCCCGGGAAGGGTTTCCGCCGGGTGACATCGGCCGCCTGCTGGCGCTGATGCAGGAGCTGGACCACAATGGGCTGAAAAGCCTGCTGGACCCGTTGCGCACAGCGAGCCCGCGTTAAGGTGTTGCTGGCCCGCCCATACCCGACTCAGGAAACAAGATGACCACCGCCCAACTGCAACAGGCCCTGGAGGCCTTTGATGCCCGCAATGCCGAAGACCCTAAGCGTACGCTGGTCGACGGCAGGGAAATCCCTAACGAGCTGCTGTATGCCCAGCGCATGAGCGCCATGCTGCAACGCTACCGGCCCGATGCCAGCGAAGTGCTGCAACTCGCGGCCCGCTGCCAGCACATCTGCCGCTGGAGCATCGCGCGCGACAGCTACCCCATGAGCAAGCCCGGTTACCACCAATGGCGCAATGCGCTGAAAGTCATGCATGCCACGCTGGCGGCCGAGATTCTGCGCCAGGTCGGCTATGACGAAGCGACCATACAGCGGGTGGCGCAACTGGTGGGCAAAGCCGCGCCGCTGAGCGACCCCGACATGCAAACGCTGGAAGATGTCATCGTGCTGGTCTTCGTAGAGGATTACCTGCAAGCCTTTGTCGACCAGCATCCAGATTACGACACGCCCAAGCTGCTGGATATTCTTCGCAAAACCCTGCGCAAAGTATCTCCGCAGGGGCGCGAAGCCGCTCTCACCATTATCCGCCTGCCTGCCGCGCTGGTGCCTGCCATCACCCAGGTCATGCAGCAAGAGGGCTGGCTCGCTGCCTGATATGCGCATCGAACCCCACAGCAGGCAGACCGCCACGCTGCATCTGGAGGATGGGCGTGAACTCAAACTGCAGGTAAAGCCTCATGCGCTTGTGTTTGTATGGGACGATCAAGAGGTGATTCGCCTGCATTTCCGCACCCTGCGCTCCGCCAATTCGCCGGAAGACACGCCGCTATTCAGCCTGGAATCGGTGGAAGCCAGCCCCGAGTGGAAAGCCCAGCTGACGCCCTGGCTGCAATCTGCGCTAGCCTTTTTCAGCCAATATCATGGCGGTCGCATCATCCTCGCCAAAACGCTGGCAATGGCGCTTTCGCCTCAGCCAGAGCTTGACCCACCGGCCTGCCCCGCCGTCACGACATCAGGAACCTTCGCCTTGAGCATCCTTTTTACCTATTTATGTGTGTTGTTCGCTGCCATCCAGTGGGGGGCCAACTTCAATCTCGCCATTCCGGTGGTGGCCGAAATGCCGCCGGTGGTGGCGGGTGCCACACGCTATCTGCTGGCTGCGCTCATCATGCTGACGCTGACCTACATCCGCGGCGAGCATGTGCCGCTGCGCCATGCACGTGCCTATCTGGTACTGGGCCTGGTCGGGGTGTTCGGCTTCAACCTGCTGTTTTTCCTCGGCATGCAAAGCACCTCAGCGGTGAATGGCGCCCTGATCATGGCACTCAACCCGCTACTGACCGCGCTGATTGCCTGGGTCAGCATAGGCGAGCGCTTGCAGCTCCGGCAGTGGCTGGCGTTTCCCATCGGCTTATTGGGCGTGGCGATTGTGGTGCTGGGCGCCGGCGCGCATCTGGAAATTTCGCATGGAGACATTCTGATTTTTCTCGCCAGCCTGAGCTGGGCCGCCTACAACGTCTGCGTTAAAAAAATGATGCCGACCGACACCAGCGGCATTGCCAGCACGGCGGCCATCATGACCGTCGGCGCTGTGGCACTCACCCTGGTAGCGTTATTGTCAGGCGAGCACTTTGTCATGCCAGGTCAGCATGCCGCCACGGCATTGCTGATCATGACCATAGGCGGCGGCGTGCTGGCCTATCTGTGCTGGAATGCCGGTATCCGGCGCCTGGGCGCAGGCCGCGCCGCCATCTTCCTCAATCTGGTGCCGGTGACTTCCATGGTGATCGCCGCCCTCGAAGGCGTGCCGCCCACCACCATCCAGCTGACCGGCGCCGCCCTGGTCATCGGCGCCGTCAGCTTTGCCAGCTGGCCACGCTCGTCACCGGCCAGTGAAGCGGCCACCGCTAGGTAATAAGCCCAGTCATAAAGCTAGGTAATAAGCGCGGTCATAACCCTCGCTTAGAAAGCAGTGCGCCCATAAAAAAGCCCTTGCAGCTGACACGGCAAAGGCTTTACGTATCGATTGGCTTATTGACCTTCGACGACCAAGGCCTTATCTCAGGGCAAAATAATGCGCTCGACGCGGCCCAGCCGATAAGCGACATGCAGGTTTCTGGAAGTGTAGGTAATGGGGTTGACCGGGCATGGGGAGTTGCGCCCGCCGACTTCATCCAGCGTGTCATCTTCGGCGGTCTGGCGCCAGATGCTGTCTTTCACCGGCCGGAACATCCAGCGCACGTAACCGACGGCGGCGGCGAGGTGCATCATCTCCATACGGTCAGGAGCTTCCACCAGCAGGTGGTCTTCCTGATCGCCCAGCGGCGAATAATCGCCAAACGCCTGGCGGCATTCCAGCGCTTCCTGCTCGCTGGCGCCTATCCAGTTGCAGCCGCGCCGGGCATCACGCACCACATCCCAGGCGCCGAGTTTCCAGCCCGCTTCCAGCATGGCTTCATCCAGCATTTCCATGCGGTTCCAGCGTTCATTGAGCTGCAATGCTGAGCCTGGCACGGCATACAGCGGGGCAAAGCGCGATGGCAAGCCCTCGACTTCCTCACGGCGGAAGCCGTGCCAATGCAGCATCAACAACAGGGGAGTATCCGCTCGGGGAACAGCGGTGAGAGTGACGGCATACAGCGGCATGCCAAGGGCGTTCATCTGAGCATTTACTACCTGCAGGATATCCATCGTTGCAATCTCCCTAGTACCAGCGCATTGACGATTAATAATCTAGCAAATTGAATACCAGCCGCAAGCGGCCTGCGTCAGAAAATGTCAGGGGAGAGTGTATGGCAGCGACCCGGGCCTACTGCCGCAAGCCCGGAAGGGAGGAAATCAGCCCAGGGCGAGGTAGATCGCCAGCAGCAGGCCACAGAGCGCCACCGACACCGACAGGGCGCTGGTGATCCATGGCAGGGCCATGACGGGGACATCCTGCTGCGGCAAGGTGCGTACATACATATGATGGTTGTATTGCGCGGCGAGGATCAGCATGGCCCCTGCCACCACCAGCAGCACGCCCAGCGTGTCGGTCCAGGCATGATGGTGAACCAGATGCGCCGCGCCTGATGCCGCGCCCATCAGCGTCAGAAACAGTCCAAATTTGGCGACGACAAAGCCCAGCGCCATGATGGTGACGCCGGAACGCACCCAAGCCAGCAAGGTGCGTTCGGCCGCAAAAAACACGCGTGGATCAGACATGATCAAACTTTCTAGTATTGCCGCTGCACAGGCAGGCCGGCGTCATGGCGGGCATTGAGCGCAATTGCGCTCCAATCCTGATGTTCGCGCCCCTCGGCCATGGCACTGAGGTAACGCTGTTGCACAATACCAAGAAACGGCATAGGTGTCGCGGAGTCCAGCGCCACTTTCTGAATCAGATTCATGTCCTTGAAGCCCAGCGACAGCTTGAAGCCCGGCGTATATTGCTGTGTGAGGATCAGTTCTCCGTAGCGCTGATACATGGGGCAGGCGAAGATGGTATTGGTGAGCATGCCCAGCACCGCCTCCGGCTTGATGCCGTTTTTCTCGGCCAGGGTGGCCACTTCCGCCATGGTTTCCACACAGGAGGCAATCATGAAATTACCGCTCAGCTTGACCACGTTGGCGGCGCCGGGATCATCGCCGAATTCGAAAATACCCTGACTCATGGCTTCCAGCACGTCACGCACCTTGGCAATCGAAGGCGCATGACCGGATACGCATATCCATAACTTCCTGGCTGCCGCCATTTCCGGCCGGCCAAATACCGGCGCCGCCAGCAACTGGGCGCCCTTGTCAGCATGCAGGGCGGCCAGCTTACGCGAGGTTTCCGGCGCCACCGTGCTCATGGATAAATGCACGGCACCGGCTTTCAAACCTGCCAGCACGCCATTTTCCGCCAGCGTCACAGATTCCAGCACGGCATCGTTGGACAGCATGGTAATCACGACATCGGCATTTTGCGTGGCGGCATAGGGGGTATCACTCAGTACCGCGCCCTTGGCCACCGAGCTGGCGGCTTTTTCCGGGCTGCGGTTGTACACGCGCACTGCGTGGCCAGCCGCCAGCAGATTCGCCACCATGCCCTCGCCCATGGCGCCGAGGCCGATAAATCCGATGACCTTGTTATTCGTATTCATTGCTTCATTCCTTATGTTGACCAATGGCAGGTGTGACAATGACGAGCAGCAAATGTCACACCGCATGTTTTATTCAGGCAGGTGGCGCAACCGTCAGCGCCACCAGTTTGACCACGACGGGACGCACCAGCATCACACAGCAGAATGCCACCGGCATGGCCATGGAATACGCATGAAATACGCTTGCAATATAGTGATGGCCGATGCCGCCATTGATCGCCACGATCACAAACGACATCAGCAAGGCCATGATGCCGGCCATGTAAAAAGCAAATGCCACCGGGGTGTAACGCGCCGGGATTTTAGGCAGGCGCATGGTCTTAACCTGAGTACTTTGCATGATCATTCCTTTCATGGTTTGCAGTAGACGTTGGCGAGACTTTATCGCAAACCATGGCGCGGCAATAGAGCGCTGGAGCTTGTTACATTCACAAGATAAACTATCGAATATCATCAAATAAGCCAGCCAATACATTATGGATACTCTGCGCAGCATCGAAAGTTTTGTCCGCGCCGTGGAGCACGGCAGCATTGCCGCCGGCGCCCGCCAGATCGGCATTACCGCAGCGGCAGCCAGCCAGAATATTCAACGCCTGGAAAGCACGCTGGGCATGCGGCTGCTCAGCCGCTCTACCCGCAGCATGGCGCTCACCGATGCCGGCCAGCTTTATTACAATGCGGTAAAAGACATCCTGCGCGACCTGGAGCTGGCCAAATCCAGCATCACCGAGTTTCAGGGCGAACCCCACGGCCGCCTGCGCATTGCCTGCTCAGCCGCCTTTGGCCGCAATGTGATTGCCGACCTGATACCGCCCTTTATGCGGCGCTATCCACGCATCTCGGTCGAGCTGATCAACACCGACGACAGCATCGACCACATCACTGAAAACATCGACATCAGCATCCGCTTCAAGCAACAGCTGGAGCCCGGCATGATTGCGCGTCATATTGCCCGCGTGCCGATTGTGGTGTGCGCATCGCCCGAGTACCTGGCCCGTGTCGGACGCCCCACCCGCCCCGAGGAATTGGCCCAGCATGCCTGCCTGATGTTTCGCGTGCCCGCCACTGGCCGCATGCTGGGCTGGGGATTCAGACGCGATGGTTTGCGCTTTGAGCCTGCCATCACCCCCAGCGTATTCAGCAACGATATCGATGCGCTGGCGCGACTCGCCGTCGGCGGCGCCGGCATCGCCCGCCTGGGCGCCTTTGTTGCGCAACCGCTCATCGACAGCGGCCAGCTGGAGGCGCTGCTCACAGGCAATAACACGGACGACGCCAGCGAGGCCAACGCCGACATAGAACCGCTGGATTTTTATGTGAGCTATCAGGACAAACACGCCATGACGCACAAGCTGCGGGTGTTTGTGGACTATCTGGTGGAGGTGATGCCGGAGAAGTGGAAGATGGCTTAGTGCCTAGCCAGCCCAGAATTTACTGACTCAATTAGCGTTTGATTTACTAGTTTCTCATTGAATGGCTCTGACTTAGCGCTTCAGTCTTTACCGGCTTCGGTCATGGCATCATCGGCCGCCTGCTCAAAAAATGCCTCCACCTCCGCAATATCCCGCGTGCGCTTGAACGGCGGCAGGCTTTGCCAGATGCGGCGGCCATAGTGTTTGGCGATCAGCCTGGGGTCGCAGATCATGAGCACACCGCGGTCGGCTTCGTCGCGGATCAGGCGCCCGGCGCCCTGCTTGAGGGTGATCACGGAATACGGCAGCTGGTATTCCATGAAGGCGTTGCGGCCTTCGGCATTCATTTTGTCGATGCGGGCGGCCAGCACCGGATCATCCGGCGGCGCAAATGGCAGCTTGTCGATGATGACCGCGCTCAGGGCTTCGCCGCGTACATCCACGCCTTCCCAGAAGCTTTGCGAGCCAACCAGCACGGCATTGCCCAGCGCACGAAAACGATCCAGTAACTCGGTACGCGCGCTTTCGCCCTGCATGAGCAGCGGGTATTCCATGCCTTCGGTGGAAAAGGCGTCCTTCAGCAGCGCGTGGATTTCGCGCATGGCCCGCAGGCTGGTGCTCAGCACAAACGCACGGCCGCGGCTGGCGCGGATAACGGGCAAGGCGGCCGCGGCCACGGCGGCGCTGTAGCCGGGGCTGTTCGGTTCCGGCATGCCATTGGGCACATAGAGCAGCGCTTGCTGGCCGTAATCAAACGGGCTGTTCCAGTAGCCAGTAGTCGCCGCTTCCAGGCCCATTTGCCCCAGGTAATGGCTGAAGTCACTTTTGACGGCGAGCGTGGCCGAGGTAAAAATCCAGGCACGCGGCTGGGCATTCAGCTGCTTGCCAAAGCCTTCCGCCACCGAGAGTGGCGTGGCATGCAGCTGCACCGACTGGCTGAAGACTTCCACCCAGCGCACGAGGTTGGCATTGTCTGCCTTTTGCCAGGCTTGCAGCTTTTGCTGAAGGGCGAGACCGCGCTGCCAGCAGTTTTCAATGGCGGGATCACGCTCGGCCTGGCTTTCCAGCACGCGGGTCAGCACGTCGAGCTTTTCCTGCATGGTGGCGTAGGCCGATTCGAAATTCTTCAGGGCCTGCGCTTTTTGCACCGGCATGCGGCTGCCTTCAAAGCTGAATACCAGGCGAAAATCGCGCACGGCTTTTTCCAGCGCAGCAGTGGCTTCGGGCAAGGCGGTGCAATCCTTGGCGGTGGTGATGTATTCGGCATGAGCATCGCGCGCTAGCTCCATCAGTTGGCTGGTGGAAATATCTTCGCCAAAAAACAGCCCGGCGACTTCTGGCAGCTGGTGAGCTTCGTCAAAAATCACGGTATTAGCGCTGGGCAGAAGCTCGGCCACGCCTTCGTCACGCAGCATGACATCGGCAAAAAACAGGTGGTGATTGACCACCACCACATCGGCGGCCAGCGCGCGCTTGCGGGCCTCCATGACAAAACATTCTTTGTAATACGCGCACTCCTGCCCCATGCAGTTATCGCGGGTAGAAGTGACGGAGGGCCAGATGGTGGCATTTTCCGGCACATCGGTCAGCTCGCTTTTGTCGCCAGTGGCGCTGTTGTCGGCAAAGGCGCGCACCTTGTGTACATAATTGGCGTCTTCGCGCGAGATGAATCGGCCTTCGTTCATGGCACGCTCGAGGTGAAAGTGGCAAACGTAGTTGGCGCGCCCCTTGAGCATGGCGACGGTGACCGGCACTTTGAGCGCATCGCGCACCGCCGGCAGGTCGCGGTTGAACAGCTGGTCCTGCAGGGTTTTGGTACCGGTAGAAACGATGACCTTGCCGCCTGAGAGCAGCGCTGGCACCAGATAGGCGAAGGTTTTACCGGTCCCCGTGCCCGCCTCGGCCACCAGCTGGCGGCCATGTTTGATGGCTTCCTCAATGGCTTTGGCCATCTCCAGCTGCTGCACGCGCGTGCGATAGCCGGGAATGCTGGCCGCCAGGGGGCCTTCAAGGGAAAACAGGGAATCCAGGTCGCTCAAGCCGAACTTTCAGAAAAAAGGAGTGCTCATAAAGTGAGGCGATCGCCAGCGCGGGCGATCACGCCAAAGTAGTATTATAGGGATCCGTCCGCGCCAACCCCAAGGGTTTTTCTCATGAGCACAGCAACACTTTCATGCATGATCAGTATCGTGATTCAGCGGCCATGGCAGGAGGTTTACCGCTTTGTCGCGCAACCGGAAAAATCTGGCAGCATGGGCGACCGGACTGGGTCGCGGCATACGCCGGGTGCAGGATGCCTGGCAGGCCGATGGCCCGGAAGGTCCGGTGCGCATCTGCTTTTGCGAGCCAAACGATCTTGGCGTGCTCGACCACTGGGTTTACCCGGATGAAGATACCGAGATTTACATTCCCATGCGGGTGATTGCCAATGGCGATGCAGCCGAGCTGATGTTCACGCTGTTTCGCCAGCCGGGGGTGAGCGATGAAAAGTTCGCCGAAGACGAGGCCTGGGTGCTGCGTGACCTGGCCAATCTGAAAAGCCTGCTCGAAGCCCACGCCGCCTGAGGTGGCATGCGAGACAGATACGCGCGCTGACACTGGTCTTAGCCCCGCATGCCATCTGACAGCGCCACCTGCCGTATCATCCCGCCATGACCTCAAGCCCTTTGCTGGACGTACCTCTGTATACCACCGCCTGCTCTGCCGATAATTTTGTGCGCTGGCACCTGGGTCGACCGTTTTACGCCGTGTGGATAGTGGAAGTCGACACGCCAGAGGTGCGTGCGCATATCAGCGCCTTGCGCCGCCACCTAGGTGACTGGCTGTTGCCGGATTACCGGCGCCAGCCGCATATTACGCTGGCGGTGTGTGGTTTTCCGCAAGCCCAGGCCAGAGATGAACACAGCTATACCGCAGATGATTTTGATCGGGATATCGCCTGTTTGCAGGCCATGGCGCCCGCCACCTTGCACCTGAAGACAGCCCGCGCAGATAGCTTTAGCACCGCGGCTTATCTCGGGCTGGAAGGCGACATCGGCCCATTACATGCCATGCGAACCGCATTGCGCCCGGCCGAAACCCAGCCTTATGTTCCGCATATTACGGCAGGGTTTTACAGGCGGCGCCTGGCAATGGCGGACGTCAGGCAGTCCCTGAGCGGATTGACGTTGAATGAAATTCCGCTAGCAATCACCCACCTCACCCTCGCTGTATATGCCAGCGGCGAGATTGCCGGTGGTCTGTTTCCGGTGTGTCGATATGCGCTGCAGAGCGGTCGCTTGCAGCAGATGAGCTCGTGCTACTTGCCCTGGCGCACAGGTCTTAGCACGTAAGCAAGTACTAGCACCAGTCCGGGCTGGGCAAGCCACTGAACACCGTTTTCAAGCCATCGGCCCAGCCCTGGCGTATGGTGGCGTAATAGGGGTCTTTTTCCTCGATGCGCTGACGGCAATTGGCATTGAGGCTATCGACACGGTAGAGCATGAGGTCGATAGGAGGCGCCACCGAGATATTGCTGCGTATGGTGGAATCAAATGAGATCAGCACACACTTCACTGCATCCATCATGTCGCTGTTGTATTTGACCACGCGGTCGATGATGGGCTTGCCGTACTTGGTTTCCCCTATCTGGAAATACGGCGTCTCGCGGCAGCTCTCGATAAAGTTGCCGGCGGCGTAAATATTGAACAGCCGCGGCTTTTCACCCTTGATCTGACCGCCGAGCAGGATGCTGGCATTGAAGTCGGTGTTGTGGTTCTTAAGATGCTCGGCATCGCGCTCAAACACTTCGCGCATGACATCGCCCACCAGCTGCGCGGCCTCAAACATGCTGCTGACATTGTTAAGGTGCGCGCCGTCTTCGGCCTTGATGGCTTCGCGCAGGCGATTCACCACGGCCTGCGTGATCGCCAGATTGCCTGCGGTCAGCAAGGCCAGCACGCGCTCGCCCGGCACTTCAAAAATATTCATCTTAGGAAAAATGGCGACCTGATCCACACCCGCATTGGTACGGGTATCGGAGGCAAATACCAGGCCTTCATCCAGCAGCAGTGCAACGCAATAAGTCATGACAGTGATCAGCAGGTAAGAAAAACAGAACTAGCATCATACGCACCCACCCAGCGGGCAACAACCCATGCCCAGCCCGGTTTCAGCTTTCTACGCAAATTGACGTACACTTGGGTTTTTTCCGCAACGTAGCCACATCCCATGCAACGACGCCCCCTCGCCCATACCGACCTGCACGTCTCGCCCATCTGCCTTGGCACCATGACCTTTGGCGATCAGAACACCGAAGCCGAAGCTCATCAGCAGCTGGATTACGCCATCGATCAGGGCATCAACTTTATTGATACCGCCGAAATGTACCCGGTGCCGCCCAAGGCCGAGACCTACACTCGCACCGAAACCATGGTGGGCAACTGGCTGAAACACCAGCCGCGCGACCAGATCATTTTGAGCGGCAAGGTGGCAGGCCCGCGCCGCGGCCTGGGCTGGATACGTGGCGGCCCGCCATCGCTGGATAGAACCAATATCCGTGCGGCCATCGAAGGCTCATTGCAGCGCATGCAGACGGACTATATCGACCTGTATCAACTGCACTGGCCGGAACGTAATGTGCCGATGTTTGGCCAGTATCAGTTTGATCCAACACAGGAATTTGAAAACGGTCAGCAGAAGGAATGGGTAAGCATACACACGCAGCTGGAAACCCTGGCCGAACTGGTGAAAGAGGGCAAGATCCGCTACATCGGCCTTTCCAACGAGCAACCATGGGGCTTGATGGAGTTTTTGCGCATTGCCAGGGAATACGATCTGCCACGCGTGGCGACCGTGCAGAATTGCTACAACCTGATCAACCGCGGCATGGAATTCGGCATGACCGAAGTGCTGTATCGCGAAAACATTGGGCTGCTGGCGTATTCACCGCTGGCGTTTGGCCATCTCACCGGCAAATATATTGACGACCCGCAAGCCGTTGGCCGGGTCACCATGTTTCTGGGCTACGCCCAGCGCTACAAAAAACCCAATGTCGGTCCGGCCAGTGCGGCTTATGCGGCACTCGCACGTCGCCATGGCCTGACGCCCACCCAGCTGGCGCTGGCGTTTGTCTATCAGCGCTGGTTTGTCAGCAGCACCATCATCGGTGCCACCAGCATGACGCAGTTGCAGGAAAATATCGCCGCCTGGCAAACCCGCTTAAGCCCCGACATCCTGCAGGAAATCGAAGCCCTGCATCTCACCTACATGAACCCGGCGCCTTAGCGCCGAGGCCCTGAGATTAAAACCCGAGCTGGCCTGAGAGATACCAGCCGGTCTGATTATCCTTGTCGGCAATGCGGCCAAGATCCAGATAAGCAGCCGTCAGCGAGAAATTGCGATGGGCAAACCAGGTGAGGAAGATATCCTTGGCATCATCTTCGCGATAAACGCTGAGATTATTCGGCTTGCTGCGATACTCGGCGCCAAGCAAGGTGCGGTCGGTCAGCATAACGGCAGCAGAGACGCCCATCTGCGCACGATAGTCGTCATGGCGGTCGCCGCCAAAGCCGAGCAAGCCAAACTGATTGGCCTTGGTTGCCTGCAAGGTCGCGCCCAGCAGCAGGTTATGTCCACCCACGGCATCCAGGTATAACTTGGTTGCCGCCACATAAAAGTCCGCGCCGCTGGCATGTTTGGCGCCAAGGGCCGCAGGGATGAATTCAAAATCTTCGTTGTGCTTGAGATGCATGCCCACCGCCACCTGCGGCCACCAGCGATCCTGGTCGTAAACCGCATCCCCGAAAAGGCGCAGTTTGATGCCGGCGGTATTCATGCGGATGGTTTCACCGTGCACCGTACTGCCCAGTCCGAAATGCTGCTGCGCGAGCGATAGTTCCAGCCGGTTGGCAATGCCGACGCTGACGCCCGCCACATTGAGATCAAACCCGCCACGCGTGCGGGCCTCAGTATAAAACCCGGTCGCGCTTACCTGCTGGTCCGTGCTATAGCCTGAAATGAGTGCCCATGGCACCAGACCACCTCCACCTGAGCCTTCCACCTGGCTGACACCGCCTGTCGCCAGCAGGCGATCGCCAGCCACCGCCTGACCTGCCAAACCCACCCACAGGGCCAGCAGCCCGAGCGTAGCGATTTTATTCCATCGTTTTGCCATCATTTTTGCCGCACCATAGTTATTCAATATCTGACACAATTCATTATTCGTTATGATGCTTATGCATCCCCCGACAGAAAATCCAGCCGGGCTATTCTGGAGCCGATGCCGGATTTGACAGCTAGCCACTCATTTCTCAGTTACGGCAAAAAATGCAAAACATGAAGCCATACACCATAGCCAGCCTCCTCTTTTTAGTGATGCTCTTGCCTGCCTGCAGCCCGGTCAAACCCGAGCGCAGCCTTTATGAGCGCCTGGGCGGACAAGCAGTGCTGACCGCTGTAGTCGATGAAACCATAGACAAGGTAAGCCAGGATCCCCGTACCAGCCGCTCGTTTGATGGCGTCAAACTGCCGGTGCTGAAAGAGAGTATCGTCAGCCAGCTTTGCTCACTTACCGGTGGCGGCTGCCAGTACGAAGGGGAAACCATGGAAAATGCGCATGCCGATGCAAAGATTACCAACGCCGAATTTGAGCGCATGGTGGATGCCATGCGCACCGCACTCGATCACCAGCATGTGGGTACGCGCGAAAAGAACGAGCTGCTGAAAATACTGGCGCCCATGAAACGCGATATTGTTTCGCACTAACTTGCCCAGGAACCCTTCATGTCGCCTTCACTTCTGCACCCTGCTTGCCGGCTGATACTGCTGGCAACCTTGCTGGTCAGCTGCCGAACCTGGGCGGCCGAGCTCACGGTCAGCGTAACCGACAGCGCTGGCACGCCGCTGCCAGATGCGGTGGTATGGGCAGAATCCACCAGCAAGATGCCGTTGCCGCCCCCGAATACGGCGGCCATCGAACAAAAAAACCGGCAATTCTTGCCGCTGGTGAGCGTGGTGCAAACTGGCGCCAGTGTGAGCTTTCCCAACCGGGACAAGGTAAAGCACCATGTCTACTCCTTCTCGCCCGCCAAAACGTTTGAACTCAAGCTGTATTCGGGCGTGCCCAGCACACCGGTCATATTTGATAAAGCCGGCACCGTGGTGCTCGGTTGCAATATCCACGACCAGATGCTGGCCTTCATCCGCGTGGTGGATACGCCTTATTTCGCGCTAAGCGACAGTAGCGGTAAAGCCACCATCATTGTGCCAAACGGGGCATATACGCTGTATGTGTGGCATTACGCACAAAGTAATGAGAATGCGCTGTTTGAAAAACCGCTCGCCGTTAAAGCCGACGAACAAACTGCCGTTAAACTGGATATCAATAGTAGCGCCCTTCAGAAACGGTAAAGAAACGCGACCACCGCATGCAGTTCAAAAGCTTACAAAGCCGCATGGCGGTGATCTTCCTCACGCTGATTCTCGCCATCCAGGTGGCGGGGTTTCTGGCGATCAAATACAGCATCAACAAAAACTCGCGAGCCGCCGTCAATGAGCAGCTGGAAATCGGCGAGCGCGTATTCCTCAACCTGCTCAAGCAAAACGGCGACAGCCTGGGCCAGGGCGCCAAGATACTCGCCAGTGATTATGGCTTCCGGCAGGCGATTGCCAGCGTGGATTACGAGACCATACTTTCCGCCCTCAGCAATCATCAGTCGCGTATCGGCGCCGATATCGCCATGTTCGAATCTTCCGCCACCGGCAATCTCACCATCTCGGGCAAAGTCTCGCATCTTGAGGCGGCGCCCATCGTCGACAAGCTGATACAGGATGGCCAGAAGAACGGCGGCGCCCAGAGTTATGCCATTTTCAACCATCAGCCTTACCAGCTGGTGGCGGTGCCGGTGAAGGCGCCGCTGACCATAGGCTGGATTATCATGGGCTTTCAGATCGACGACACGCTGGCGCAGAACCTGCATAAGCTCAGCAATCTGGATGTGACCTTCATTAGCCGCTCCAATGGCAGTGACTGGCAATCGATGGCTTCAACGCTGAGCATGACACTGACCGAAAAGCTGCTGGACAAGGCCTCCACCAGCCGCCTGACGGAATTGAGCATGGGTAATACCGATTACGGCACACGCTATGTGCCTATCATGGAACATGGTGATGAATCGCTGGTGGCGATCCTGCAACGCTCGATAGATGAAGCCACCGCACCTTATCTGGTGCTGCAACGCAATCTGCTGCTGCTCACTCTGCTGGGCGCGGTGGTATTTGCCTGCGTGATTTTTTATGTTTCCAAGCGCATCAGCCAGCCGATTACCGAACTGGCCGATACCGCCAGAAAACTGGAGGAAGGTAACTTTGCCATCCCCCTCAGCAGCACACGCGAGGACGAACTGGGTAAGCTAAGCCGGGCGTTTGGCAGCATGGTGGATGCGATTGCCAGCCGTGAGCAAAGCATCACCCGCCTGGCCTACTGGGATGAATTGACCGGCCTGCCCAACCGCGCCTCATTTCTGCGGGAACTCGGCATCGCCCTGCAGCAAGCGCTGGACCAGCGCGAGCATCTGGCGGTCCTGGTGATGAACCTCAATCACTTCAAGCAGATCAACAAGGTGCTGGGCCATGAAGCGGCGGATGACTTGCTGAAAGGGGTGGCGCAACGTCTGCAAAGCTCTATTCGCCAGGAATCAGATCTGGTGGCGCGCCTCGGTGGGGATGAATTTGCCCTGCTGCTGCCGCGAACCAGCATCGACAATGCCACTCACGTAGCGAACATGCTGCTGAAAAAGCTGGAATCTCCCATCCGCATTGCCGACCAGGCCGTGGATATCAGCATGGGGATAGGCATTGCCTGTTATCCCGACCATGCCTACTCGCAGGAAAAACTGCTGGGCAATGCCGAGATGGCCATGCATGTCGCCAAAGCCAAGCAGTCCGGCGCGGTACTGTTTGATCCAGCCTTTGATATCAGCAGCCAGGGCAATCTGTCGCTGGCATCAGAACTGCGTCAGGCCATCGCCGGCCATGAGCTGGCTCTATATGTACAGCCTAAAATTGACTTGCAGACCGGCAACATCAGTGCGGTCGAGGCCCTGATACGCTGGCGGCATCCGCAAAAAGGGCTGATGTTTCCGGATCAGTTCATTCCATTTGCCGAGCAATCCGGTTTGATATCCCTCATCAGCCAGTGGGTGTTGGCAGAAGCCGCCAGAGTCGAAGTCGCCTGGCGCAGGCTGGCGATAGACGCGCCGATTGCGGTGAATCTCTCTACCCGCGACCTGATCGATCAGAACCTGCCGAACAAGATTCTGAGCTTGCATCAGGATGCCGGGCTGGTGCTGGGCGGCATTACATTGGAAATCACCGAAAGCAGCATGATGGATGACCCGCAACGGGCGCAGCAAACCCTGGAGCGCCTGTCGGACATGGGGCTGCAATTGTCGATTGATGATTTCGGTACCGGCTATTCGTCACTGGCGTATCTCAAGCGCCTGCCAGTGAGCGAGCTCAAGATAGACAAATCGTTTGTGCTGAAAATGGAAGAGGATGAAAGCGATCGCAAGATTGTGCGTTCCACCATCGATCTCGGCCACAACCTGAATCTGAAAGTGGTGGCCGAAGGCATTGAAAGCCGCGCCGTATGGGATCTGCTCGCCAGCATGGGCTGCGATTACGGCCAGGGTTACCACATCAGCAAACCCATGCCGGCGGCTGACTTTCCGGCATGGCTGCAACACTGGCAGGCGCAGGCAGCCGCTTAAGCCGCGAGCGCTGCCCCGCGTGGCTGACTAGCGCAGGCGCCAGCCTATGCTGAGCCCGGCGCGCAAGGGCACCAGCCGTTCCTCGCCTAATGGCAAATCTTCTGGCACCTGCCAGCTTTCCTTCACCAACGTGACGGTGTCGGTATTGCGCGGCAGGCCATAAAAATCCGCGCCGTGGAAGCTGGCAAAGCCTTCCAGGCGATTCAGCGCCCCCGCCTCTTCAAAGGCTTCCGCATACAGCTCAATCCCCGCATGCGAGGTATACATACCGGCGCAACCACAGGCCGATTCCTTGGCCGCCTGCGGGTGTGGCGCACTATCGGTGCCCAGGAAAAACTTGGGCGAACCCGATGTGGCAGCCGCCACCAGCGCCAGTCTATGCTCTTCGCGCTTAAGCACCGGCAGGCAATAATGATGCGGCCGCATGCCGCCGCTGAACATGGCGTTGCGGTTCATCAGCAGGTGATGGGCAGTGATGGTGGCGCCGATATGGTCCGGAGCTTCCGCCACGAACTGCGCAGCTTCATGCGTGGTGATATGTTCAAACACGACACGCAGCGCTGGAAAACGCTGCAGCAAGGGCCGCATATTGCGCTCAATGAATACTTTCTCGCGATCGAAGACATCCACATCAGCGTCGGTCACTTCGGCATGCACCAGCAATGGCAGGCCAACTTCCTGCATGGCCTCCAGCGCAGGTACGCAATGCCCCAGATTGGTGACGCCGGAATCCGAATTGGTGGTAGCGCCCGCAGGGTAAAGCTTGACGCCATGGACAATGCCGCTGGCCTTGGCCCGGCGGATTTCCTCGTCGGAAGTTTTATCGGTGAGATACAGCGTCATCAGTGGCTGAAAACGGCTGCCCGCCGGTAAAGCCGCCAGGATGCGCTGGCGATAGGCTTCTGCCAGCTCGGTGGTGGTCACTGGCGGCCGCAGGTTGGGCATGACGATGGCGCGGCCAAAGCGGTGGGCGGTATCGGGTAACACGGCCTGCAGGGCTGCGCCATCGCGCAAGTGCAAGTGCCAGTCATCCGGGCGGGTAATGGTCAGGGAGGAGGTCATATCAGGCGTCCACTATCTTTAAAATTCGAAGCTTTAAAATTCGATACTTAAAAATTCAACAAAATACAAAATTCAACAAAATACGAAAGTGCAGGCGGCTCAGTCCTGCGCCTCATTCAACTGCAAGGCAAGCTGGTAAAGCGCGTTCTTTTTGCCGCCGGTAATCTCTACCGCCAATTTTACCGCCTGTTTCAGCGGCAGATCGGCCAGCAACAAACGCAGCACGCGCTCGGCTTCACGGGCGTCAGCTTCATCCTCCGCCGGCGGAGCAGCTTCCACCAGCAGTACAAATTCGCCACGCTGGCGATTGGCATCGGCCACCAGCCAGTCATACGCCTCGCCCAGCGGGCAGCGGTGAAAGCTTTCAAAGGTTTTGGTCAGCTCGCGCGCAATGGTGATGCGACGCTCTGCACCGAGCACGGCCGCCATATCCTGCACGCTTTCCAGCACGCGGTGCGGGGCTTCGTAAAACACCAGCGTCGTGGCGTCATGCTGCATCGCTTGCAGCTGCTTTTTACGCTGGCTGCTGCTGGCGGGCAAAAAGCCGATGAATCGAAAGCCGTTATCGGTAATGCCGGAAGCGGACAGCGCGGCGATCACCGCACTGGCACCGGGAATCGGCACGACTGGCACCCCGGCTTCGCGCAGGATATCCACCACCACAGCACCCGGATCGCTAATGCCCGGCGTGCCAGCATCGGTAATGAGGGCGATGGACTGGCCGGCCTGCAAGCGCTCCAGCAGGATTTCCGCCGAACGATGCTCGTTATGCTCATGCACGGCCAGCAGTTTTTTCTGAATGGCATAGTGGGCAAGCAGGCCGCCACTATGCCGGGTATCCTCCGCCGCAATCAGGTCCACCGTTTTCAGGGTTTCCAAGGCGCGCAAGGTAATGTCCTGCAAGTTTCCAATTGGCGTGGCTACAACATATAATGTGCCGATATGATTCAACGCTTACTCACTCTGCTGTTCGTGTGCTGGTGGCTGACTGCGGGCCCGGCATCCGCCGATACCGTCGCTACTGGCTCTTCCCTCAAGAAAACGCCCGAGACGCAATTCAGTCTCGGCATGGGCTGCCTTAAAAAGCAGGATATCCCATGTGCGCAGCTGGCGCTGGCCGGCATACCGGCCATGTCGCCGTATGCCAAGGTGTTGTCCGGTAACATCGCCGCCAGCCAGCAGGATTACGACCAGGCCATGCTCATTCTGCTTCCCTTGCAGGCGGACAAATCGATCTCCGCCGAGGCAAGCGCAAGTTTACACACAAGCTTGGCGCTCGCCTATGAAAACCAGGACGATCCCCTGCGTGCGCTGGAGCAATATGTGCAGGCCCAGTCCGGCCTGTCGGGCGATGCCTTGCTCGCTGCGCAAAAGCAGCTGTGGCAGTTTCTGAGCAAGACCAACAAGGTCGACCTGATCGCCATGCGTGGCAATATCACGGACACCACCCTGCAGGGCTGGATAGACCTGGCGCTGGCCGGGCAGGACGGCTTGAGCAAGGACGATGTTAATCAATGGCGCAATGCCTACCCAGACCATGTCGCCATGGATGAACTGCTGGCGGCACTCATCACCAGCAGTGCGAGCAGCCCGGCAGCCAATCCCGGCAACCCAGCGGCAGCAGGTACGGCGACGGCTGGTTTGAACGGACAGATTGCCCTGATCCTGCCGTTTTCTTCCGAAGCCTATTACCCGGCATCCGATGCCATTGAGCGCGGCTTTGTCGCCGCCCAGACCCTGGCCAACAGCAATGCCGAGGTCAAGATTTACGCCTCCACTGGCGGCCGCGATGACTTCGCTGCCATCTATCAGCAAGCGGTCAGCGAAGGCGCCAATTACATTGTCGGCCCGCTGACGCGCGATGAGGTAACGGCGCTGAGCGAGCTGCCCGTGAGCCTGCCCACAGTGGCGCTCAATCAGAGCGACCTTGCCACCAGCAACCGCAACATTCATTTTTACGGCCTGGCAGTCGACAGCGAAGCGCAGCAGGTAGTGCGCATCGCCCGTGACCTCGGCATGCAGACCGTCACCATAGTCGGCACCGAAAGCAGCCTGTCCAACCGCATGATCAAAACCTTTGGCGACGCCTGGGTGGCGGATGGCGGACAGGTGCGTCAGCAATATGGCGTGAATGAAGACACCGATATGCAGGCCTTGAAAACCGACATTCAGGCGCATCCGACTGACATGATCTTCCTGGCCACCACCGCCGACAACGCCCGCCAGATCCGTCCGGCACTGGATGCCGCCACGCCGACCTTTGGTCTTTCACACATCTATGCCGGTGTGAAGGACAACCCGGATGATGCCCCATTGCTCGCCGTGCGCTTTGTCGATATGCCCTGGCTGCTGAGTCCGGATAGTTTTGCTGCCTACAAACCGTCTGCCCAGGATCTGCCCAGCGGCGAAATGCAACGCTGGTTTGCCCTGGGTGCGGATGCTTACAGCCTGCTGCAAGCAACTGTGCAGCACCCTGGCAGCCCTGCCACCATCAAGGGCCTGAGCGGCACCTTGCGCCTGAACGCAGATGGCAGTGTGAGCCGAGAGCTGGCTGTGGCGCGATTTGGCCGTAATGGCATCACTGTCGAACGCCTGCCCTGAGCCACGTGAATTCCCAGGGCACTGAGGCCGAAGATCGCGCTGCCATCTATTTGCAACAGCAAGGGCTCAAACTGCTGACACGCAATTACCGCTCGCGTTTTGGTGAAATAGACCTGATCATGCGTGATGGCAGCAGCCTGGTGTTTGTGGAAGTGCGGATGCGCAAGAGTGATCGTTTTGGCGGGGCCGCGGCCAGCATTACTGCGGCGAAGCAGCAAAAACTCACCCTCACTGCCTCCCAGTATCTGCAGCAACATGGCAACAGCGCCTGCCGCTTTGATGCCATCCTGCTGGATCAGGCATACAACATCGTATGGATACGCAACGCTTTTGAAGCTTGAATGAAAACCACCCAGTCATGGACATCACAGAACGCATAGCCGGCCACTTTACCGAAAGCGCCAACCTCAAACTGCAACTGGGCGAGCTGTTGGCGCGACCCATTGTCACCGCCGCCGAGATGATCGTGCAGGCGCAGCTCAATGAGAAAAAAGTCCTCGCCTGTGGCAACGGCGGCTCGGCAGCCAGCGCGCAGTACTTCGCCTCGCGTATGCTCAACCAGTTTGAAATGGAACGTCCAGGCCTCGCGGCCGTGGCACTCAGCGCAGATAACTCGACGCTGACGGCCATTGCCAACCATGGGCATTTTGACCAGATTTTTTCCAAGCAGGTGACGGCCCTGGGCCACACCGGCGATGTATTGCTCGCCATCAGCACCAGTGGCAACTCCCGCAACATCCTGCGCGCGATTGAAGCGGCCAAGGATCGCAACATGACCGTGATCGCGCTCAGCGGTGGCGATGGCGGGGAGCTGGTTGAACTTCTGACTGACGAGGATATCCACATAGGCGTCCCGCACGACAATGCATCGCGCGTACAGGAAGCTTATATTCTGATATTGCATTGCTTATGCGATGCAATTGATTGCACTTTACTAGGAGTCAACTAACCATGCGTTTCATCACCAAAGCCTTTATCGCCACCGCCCTGGCTACCCAGCTGGCAGGCTGCTTCCCCGCGATTGTCGGTGGCGCCGCTGCCACCGGCGTCATGGCGGCAGACCGTCGCACCTCGGGCATTTACATTGAAGACGAAGGCATCGAGTTGAAAGCCACGCAGCGTATTTCTTCCGAGCTTGGCGAAAACATTCATGCCAATGTCACCAGCTTCAACCGCAATGTGCTGATCACCGGTGAAGCCTTCAATGCAGAAACCAAGGCCAAGGCCGAGACCATTGTCAAAGAAGTGGAAAATGTACGCAGCGTCACCAATGAGCTGGTCGTCGCGCCCAAGAGCTCCCTGAGCTCACGCAGCAATGACACCTACATCACCTCCAAAGTGAAAGGCCGCCTGGTCACTGAAAACCGTTTCCCGGCCAATTACGTCAAAGTAGTCACTGAAAAATCCACCGTATTCCTGATGGGTCTGGTTACCAAGCAGGAAGCTGCCGATGCCGTGGACATTGCCAGCGGCACCTCAGGCGTGGATAAGGTGGTCAAGGTTTTTGAATACATCGACTAAGAGCGCACTGCTATAATCCAGATATTATTGAATTTTTCGGCAAAACAACCATGAGCTTACCTGACGAAATCATCATTGAAGGCCTGACCCGTGCAGGCAAACCGTTCCGTCCCAGTGACTGGGTGGACCGTATGTGCAGCACCTATGCGACATTCGGCCCGGATCGCAAGCTGCGTTATTCACCCTACCTGAAACCACGTGTGGTGAATGGGGTGCGTTGCCTGGCGGTGGATCTCAAGCTCAAGGTGGTGAACCCGGAGGGTTATACCCAGCTCATGCATTTTGCTGAAGAGAATCAACTGAATGTGCTGGACGCTGCAGGCAATAGCATTCCAACGCCAAACTAAGTCGTCATTGCCATAAAAAAACGCCAGGTCGCAGCAAGCTGACCTGGCGTTTTTTATGGGCGTTATTTCATTCACACCCGGGCCTGAATGAACTACTTGCCGGAAACCACGCTTTCAATAAAGGCACGCGTCACCAGGCCGCGCTTTACTTTCACCAACTGTCCCTGCGGGTTATAAAAATAAGTCGTAGGCAATACCGTATTGGGGCCAATCTGAGCGGCAACATCGGCATCGCCCAGCACGATAGGGTAAGACATCAACATGTCGTCCACAAAGTGGGCCACTTCAGCGGGATTCTTATATTCCCAGGCGACGCCAATCACGGCCAGATCGCGCTTATGCCGCTGGTCGTGCAGATTCACCAGATCCGGCACCTCTTCCAGACATGGCGGGCACCAGGTAGCCCAGTAATTCACCAGCACCCATTTGCCTTTGTAGTCCGACAAGCGCTGCACCTTGCCTGAGGTGTCACGCAACACGAATCCCTCTGCCATGCTGGTGGCACTCAGCATGAACAACATCAACGCCAGTAAAAGGCGTGCGAGCATCGTCAGGATTTTTCCACCGGCGAATGGGCAGGATGCTCGGCGGCATGTTCCACATGTGGCTGGGCCTGGGCGGGGTGATGCTCGCCTTTGTGCATGAGGAATAAGGCCAGCCCGATCAGGGCGATGCTGCCGCCAAAGGTGAGGAGATCCTGCGGATCGGTCATTTTCATTTTCAGCGCATGTTCGAACAGCGTCACGATCATGATCATCACGATGACCTTGGCAAGACGGTTCTTGAGATCATCCAGATCATGGATCACCAGCACACGACTCGAGGCCTTGCTGCCCTGCGCTGCATCAATGTCGCTGATGAAGAGTTCGTAAAGACCCAGCGAAAAAATCAGCATGATGGTCGCCAGCAGGTAGCCATCCACCACTTCCACCACATGCGAGACGGTATCATCGTGCAGGGTTTTGCGTATTTCATTGGTGAGGTCAGGGTCGGCGTAATGCGCGACATGTTTGATCAGGAAAAACACATCGACCGTGGCGATATAGAAAATGGCAAAGCCGGCGAGCAGGCTGGCAACCACCGCCAGCATCACCACGAACCGACTTTTCCATAATGCACCCTCAAATACCTGTTCTACCCATTTCATTGCGGCTATTCCTTGTGATCCATGTTGCGGGCTATTCTAACTCATCACTGACACAGCTTGCCGGGTTCACCGTGACAAAAGACAACATAGGTCTTACCATTGGCCGATGTACTCAGGGAAGGCAATATGGCATTAACACTCACTATTCCAGCACTCACTGACAAACCGCTGATTCCCGCCGAGACACAGCCGCAAAAGCTGCAAACGCAGATGGCTCAGTGGCTGAAGTTGCCCATGCTGGAAGCCGCGACTGCCATGGCCGACGAGCTGGAAAACCTCAATCGCCAGGTCGTTCCCGCCGATGCCCGTTTCCGGGCGCTGGAAACCTATCGCCCGCTGGTGCTCAGCATGAACAGGCGTCTGGCCAGCGTTTATGGCAAAGCCAGTCTGCCCCTGCCGGCCGAAGCGCGCGCTTATGTGAAAGTGGCCGAATCCCTGTGGCTGGAAATGGCGTACGGCTACAAAATCGCCCTCATTGACGACCAGCAAAAACTGTTCAAGATTAACAGCACTCCCAAGCACACGGCGCTGCTGTTGCTACGCGCCTTTGAAGCCTTGAATGGCTTGATACATATTTATTTCCAGACCTATTTTCCTGCACCCGGCAGTGTGTGGAGTGACATACACCAGTTGTATCGCTATGCGCTGCAAGCCGAATTGCAAGACCTGCCGATCGAGCAGGGCGAACGCAAAACCACCAGCATCAGCACGCAATTCAAACAGATATTGCTGATGGCGCTGGCGGAACCGCAAAACCTCACCCCCGCTGAAATCCGGCGCGTGGCTGACTATATTGAGCGCCATGCCGCGCTGGCAGAGTTGCATGCCAGCGGTCGCATTGAAAATCCGGCGGCGGTATTTTTGGTCAAGCTTAATACCGATATGCCGCCCATCGCCTATAGCAAGCACGAAAGCCTGCCGCCCACCGGCAGTGATCTCCTGCTGCTGACAGTGCGACTTGCGCGCATGGTGCATCAGCATATTCAGCTATTGCAGAAAAAAAACGCCATTATCAGCACGCATGAATTACCCGATGATGCGACGGATGGCCGCTATGTCGACCTCTTGCACTACCTGCTGCAGCATTGGGGTAAGGTGCCCAAGCGGGTGTTCAATCGCTCGCGCAAGAGCAGCAGCGTTTCCATGGTGATAGGCATGCCTGCCGCCCATGCGCTGGCCAATCACGAATGGCAGGGCAACAATCCTGCGAACAACGTCCGTACCGGTCTGTTGCCTGAGCAAGTTCAGGCGGCGCGCTGGGCGGTGCTCAATGTCAGCGCGCCAGGGATGGCGCTACGCAAACCGGCCAAGCTGACCAGTCAGCTGCATGTGGGCGAAGTCATTGCGGTGAAGGAAGACCACATGCAAGGCTGGGCAACCGGCGTCATCCGCTGGGCCATGCATGATGAACAAAACAACCTGGATATCGGCATACAACTCATGGCGCCGACGGCACGCGCCATCGGATTGCGGCGCCCGTCGCAGCCGTCGTTTGAGCCGGCCTTGTTGTTACCCGCCATCCACGCGCTTAAGCAGGAAGCCAGCATCGTGGGGCCCGTTGGCAGTTTTATGCCGGATCGCATCCTTGAGCTGGATTATGATGGCCGTCTGCGCCGCATCGTGCTCACCACGCTGGTTGAGCGTACGCATGCCGTAGAGCGCTTTCAGTTCAAAGCGCTAGATTAGGCGCTGGCTTCCCAATCCAGATCGCAGCACAGCACTTGCACTATGCCCATGGGTTTAATGGCAATCGAGATGGTCAGGCACAACTCGCCTGTCGCAATCGATAAATAAGGCCGGGTCATCTGCACTTCACCCGGATTTCCCAGGGCGCGGCGCAGGTAAGGACGCCGTATCCAGTTGGCGCCAGAGCCGTCAGCGAGAGGCTGGTAGCGCACACTGGTGATGGAGCGACGGTTGGGCGCCACTTCGCTGGTACCTATCTGCACCCCTTGCTGGTTAAGCAAATAACACCGATCCACCCCGGGGATAGCCAGCAGGGTCTGCACCGCGCTTGCCAATGGCATGCCTGCCTGCAACTGCTCGGAAGCCCGCAAAAACGCGGCAACGGCATCCTGCATTTTTTGATGGCGGATCTCCGGCACTGTCGATTGCCGATAGCCCTGGAATAACTTAGCGATAGATTCGGAGCGCGTTTCCTGCAGCACATGGGGCGCTGGTCGACCAAAGTAATAGCCTTGCACCAGGTCAACATCGGTATCCATCGCGATAATGGCTTCCTGCTCGGTTTCCACCCCTTCAATCAGCACCAGACTGCCGGCCTCGTGTATCAGGGATACGACGCCAGGCAAGACGCGGCGCGCCATCGCCGTGGTCGCCGCCTGGGTAATCATGGAACGGTCCAGCTTGACGATATCGGGGGATAGACGCCAGATGCGCTCAAAATTGGAATGCCCGGCGCCAAAATCATCAATCGCCACCAGACAACCGAGATTCTTGTAAAACTGCACAGACTCCGAGAGTTGCGATTCATCCTCTATCGCCCCTTCGATAATCTCCACCACCACCATGGAAGGCGGCACACCATAATGCTCCAGCAGATCCTGAAAGAACTGGCCATAGTGCTTGCCGTTCACAATAACTTGCGGATTGATATTAAGGAACAGCCATTGATCAGGTTGGGCCTGACGCGTGAAGTTGTGCATGTGCAAGGCACGTGACAAGCGATCCAGTTCCACGATCTCGGACTCGGTTTTTGCCTGCTCAAAAATCCGCCAGACAGGCAAAGCCTGATGCTGGGCATCAAAAGCCCGGATCAGGCCTTCATAGCCGACCACACGACAATGCGACAAACTGAAAATAGGCTGGAATGCACTACTTAAGCGCATTCCCTTGTAATCTGATTGTGAATGCCCCATGTTGGGGATGGTGGCATCCTCGATCAGTTCGAGAATATCCATCAGAATTCTATTCATTTCGGCAACACATGATTTTAGTATTGAACCTTCCCTGTAACCCGGCAATCATCAGCAATTATCATGCCGATATGAATACTTCACTTACGCGTCTTTTTTCGCTAGGATAGCGCAATACTTCGTTTTCACTATCTTAATTACAAGTCCCATTTTCTATAGAGGTTCACACATGAGCGACCATATTACCCATATCAGCGACAGCGCTTTCGAGCAAGAAGTGCTGCAATCCCAAGTGCCTGTGCTTGTTGACTACTGGGCGGAATGGTGCGGCCCATGCAAGATGATTGCCCCTATTCTGGATGAAGTCGCAAAAGAATACGAAGGCCGCCTGAAAGTCGCCAAACTGAACATTGACGAAAATCAGCAAACACCTCCCAAGTATGGCATTCGCGGCATCCCTACCCTGATGCTGTTCAAGAATGGCAATGTAGAAGCCACCAAAGTGGGCGCCCTGTCCAAATCCCAGTTGACTGCTTTTATTGACAGCAATATTTAATACCGCTACGCTTGCGCCTGATTTTGTGTTACCGTGATTCCTAACTCCACGCGTCATTCATCCAATTAAAAATCAGGCGCTAATTCCCTAGCAGTTCACTGCACTCCTTGCAGTTTCGATTTTCAGCGAGCCCTCCTCTTATGCATTTATCCGATCTAAAACATCTTCCCGTGACCGAATTGGTCGAAATGGCGATTGCCAACGAGATTGAAGGCGCGAGCCGCATGCGCAAGCAGGACCTGATCTTCGCTCTGCTGAAAAACAAGGCTAAAAAGGGAGACAGTATTTTCGGGGATGGTACGCTGGAAGTATTACAGGATGGATTCGGTTTTTTACGTTCGCCCGACACTTCTTACCTGGCCGGGCCTGACGACATTTATGTTTCACCCTCCCAAATTCGACGTTTCAACCTGCATACCGGCGACTCCATCATGGGGGAGATTCGCACCCCAAAAGATGGCGAACGCTACTTTGCCCTGGTAAAAGTCGACAGCGTCAACGGCGAAGCCCCCGAAAACACCAAGCACAAAATCCTCTTTGAAAACCTCACCCCGCTCTTCCCCACCAAACCACTCGTACTTGAACGCGACATTCGCGGTGAAGAGAATGTAACCGGCCGCGTGATCGACATGATCGCGCCTATCGGCAAGGGTCAACGCGCGCTGCTGGTAGCGCCACCGAAATCGGGCAAAACGGTCATGATGCAACACATTGCCCATGCCATTACTGCCAACCATCCTGATGTCAGCCTGATTGTGCTGCTGATTGATGAGCGTCCGGAAGAAGTGACGGAAATGACGCGCTCGGTAAAGGGCGAAGTCGTCGCCTCTACCTTCGATGAACCCGCTACCCGCCATGTGCAGGTGGCCGAAATGGTGCTGGAAAAAGCCAAGCGCCTAGTAGAGCACAAAAAAGATGTCGTTATCCTGCTGGATTCGATCACGCGTCTGGCACGCGCTTACAACACCGTGGTCCCGGCTTCCGGCAAGGTATTGACCGGCGGTGTAGACGCCAACGCATTGCAACGCCCCAAGCGCTTCTTTGGCGCTGCGCGTAATATTGAAGAAGGCGGCTCGCTGACCATTATCGCCACCGCACTGGTAGACACTGGCTCCCGCATGGACGACGTGATCTACGAAGAATTCAAGGGTACTGGCAACATGGAAATCCACCTGGATCGCCGCATGGCAGAAAAACGCCAATACCCCGCCATCAACGTCAACAAATCCGGCACCCGCCGTGAAGAACTGTTGATCGAAAAAGATATCCTTCAGAAAATCTGGGTACTGCGTAAACTGCTTTACCCCATGGACGACCTCGAAGCGATGGAGTTCCTGCTGGACAAGCTCAAAGCCACCAAGAACAACGCCGATTTCTTCGACTCCATGCGTCGCGGCTAGAGAATCCGTTTTCCAGCGCAGCCAGGAATCCCCTTTTAAAGCGGATATCGGCAACTTGCAGGCGAGTATTGCAAAAGAACCATTGAATCAATATAATGCTCACCTTTCGCAGTTGTAGCATGTGAACCACTACCCGCCGCACATACCGGCCAATTTGAGGTAAATGATTATGAAATCAGGCATTCATCCTGAATATCGCGAAGTTGTTTTCCAGGACATCGGCGCCGATTTTAGCTTTATTACACGTTCCACCATCTCCACACGCGAAACCATCAAGTGGACTGACGGTAAAGAATACCCACTGGTGAAGATTGAAGTTTCTTCGCAATCGCACCCGTTCTACACCGGCAAGCAGAAGATTCTGGATACCGCTGGTCGTGTTGAGAAATTCCGCCAAAAGTACGGCATGTAATTTCTTGTGCATGTGCACGCAAAAAGGCAGCCTGGGCTGCCTTTTTCATTTGTGCGGCCACGCGTCATGCTGGCAGACCCATGGTCCCACATCGTATACACTACCGCAGTAACCTCTTGAGATAGCACATGGCTTTTGAGCTGGAACATGACTGGCAAGGCAATCTGGCCACACCGCGCGCGCGCATAGGCGAAAGCGCAAAAACACGCTTGCTGATCCTGCTGTGCGCAGTGTGGATATGCCTGGGCCTGATCAGCCACGCACCATGGAAGCCGGACGAATCCCAGGCCATCAATATCGTCAAATCCATGCTGCATGGTCATGCCCTGATCGCCCCGGTGGTCGCGGGTGATAGCACCATAGAAAATCCCCCGCTGTATTACCTCAGTGCTGCCGGCCTGGCAAAACTACTGCAACCCTGGCTGCCCATGCATGATGGCGCCCGTCTGGTCAGCGGATTATGGATGGCGATCACGCTGCTGCTGGTTGGCATGCTGGGCCGTGAGTTATGGGGCCGCGGCGCGGGACGACAAACTACCTTCATTTTTCTGGGCTCGCTGGGCCTGGTGGTCTCCGCCCACTTGCTGACACCTGAAGTCGCCACACTCACCGGCTCGGCCATGGGGCTGTATGCCCTGGCGCTGGCTAAACGCCGCCCCTATCGCGCCAGCGCTTTGCTGGGTTCCGGCATAGGCATCTGTTTTCTGACCACCGGCTTGCTGTATGCCGTCCCGATTATCTTTACGGCAATGCTGTTGCCTGTGATGTTCAGTGCCTGGCGCACCCGCAGCTATGCCGTGGTATTGGGCCTGAGCATATTGGTAGCATCGCCCTGGCTCGTCATCTGGCCGTTACTGCTCTGGCACACATCGCCAGACCTGTTTGCCGCATGGCAAGAATCCAACAGCCGCTTGTTCACGCAATCCAGCCATGAGTATTTCCTGAATACCCTGGCCTGGTTTTCCTGGCCTGCGCTGCCGATCGCGCTCTGGGGGGTATGGCGCTATCGCACGGTGCTGTTGATCAAGCCCCGCTTTCAGCTCCTGATTACCTTCTTTGTCATCAGCCTGGTCGTGATTGGCTTTGGCGCCAACACGCGCGAAATTTACGCTCTGCCTTTATTACTGCCATTGGCCGTAATGGCTGGCGGCAGTGTGGAAACCCTGAAGCGCGGCGCCGCCAGCGCTCTCAACTGGTTCGGCCTGATACTGTTCGGCATGATTGGCTTTCTGATCTGGCTGGGCTGGTTTGCCATGATGACGGGCTGGCCGGAAAAACTGGCGGAACGCATGCAATTTCTGTCGTCCATCCATCATCCGGTATTCAACTGGCTAGGCTTTGCCGCCGCTTTTCTGATCACAGTTATCTGGCTGGCAGTGGTGATGAACGCCAAACGCTCGATACGCGCCGCGGTAACCGACTGGGCGGTGGGGATCACCATGGCGTGGAGCCTGCTGATGGCATTATGGTTGCCATGGATTGATACGGCCAAGAGCTATGGTCCGGTGATGAGCAGTATGCAACAAGCCTTGCCCGGCCATTACCACTGCATGATGGAGCGCAACCTGGGCAGCGCCCAATATGCCCTGCTGGATTACTACCTGGGCATTCGCCCGCATGCGGCCGAATCTCACGCCAGCCGCCATTGCGATTTATATCTGATTCAGGATGAACGTGGTCGCGCGAAATTCCAGCCCGGCCCTGAGTGGAATATGATCTGGCACGGCAAACGGGCGACCGATCGCCGTGAAAGCTTCCGCTTATATCAACGTAGCTAAGCTCAAACGTCTACCGCGCCAGACTTGTGAATGCAAGGCTGGCGCTCAAGCGAATACCTCTCACACGGCCTGGCCGTAAATGTGTAATGCCTGTGTTTTCATCAGGGCATGCACCTTCATCCCCGGGCTCAGGGCAAGATCATGAATGGCTTTTGCACTGACTTCCGCCACCAGCGTATGGCTATCAATAACCACATCCACCAGCATGCGATGATCTACCTGCCGCAACTGGCCCAGCGTACCGAACAGCTGATTCTGTATGCTGATGCCGGCAACCGGCTCGCGTGCCAGGGCGACATTGGAGGCCGCAGTCGAAATGGTAATGCGCTCGCCCGGCTTACCCGCCGATAGTGGAATACACAACCGGTGCCGGCCGAGCAAGACTACCGAATAGCCTTCGGCCGGATGGTGCGACAGCAACTCCACCTGCATGACATTTTCCATACCCAGGGAGCGCGCAAGCGCGAGCACCTGCGTATCGCGCATGACATCCACAAAATTACCATAACCAATCACTTGGCCATGCTCTAGCACCAGCATGCGCGAGGTCAGCTGCAATACTTCATCAATCGCATGGCTCACATACAGCATGGGGATATCAATCTCATCCCGCACCCGCTGCATGAAGGGCAAAATCTGCATCTTGAGCCGAACATCCAGCGAAGCCATCGGCTCATCCAGCAACAAGAGACGCGGTGAGCTTAGCAAGGCGCGCCCCAGCGCCACACGTTGGCGCTGGCCGCCTGAGAGTTGATGCGGACGCTGGCCAAGGAGATTGCCCAACTCAAGCAGCTCAATGATCTGGGCCGGCAAAAAACGACGCTGCTCGCGTGTGAGTAGATGGTAGCCATACTCCAGGTTGCGGCTGACGGTGAGATGCGGGAATAAGCGGCTATCCTGAAAAACCATGCCGATTCTGCGCTGGTGCAACGGCAGGTCAATACCGCGCTCGGTATCCAGCAGGCATTCGCCATCCAGCACCAAGCGTCCGGCATCCGGCTTCACCAACCCGGCAAGAATACCCAACAGTGTGGTTTTACCCGCGCCCGACGGGCCAAACACGCCCGTGACTCGATCATCCAGGATGACCTTGATATGCGTGGAAAATGCCTCACGGCGCAGCGAAAAATCAAGCTCTATCATCGCCACTCCCCACGCGCCGCAACGCTCGTTGTTCCATGACATTGCTGAAATAAAGCGCAGCAAAGGCCAGCAGCAAACTCAGCACCACCAGCCGCAGCGCAGGCACATCGCCGCCGGGTATTTGCGTATAGGTATAAATCGCGAGCGGCAATGTCCGCGTTTCGCCTTCGATATTGCCGACAAAGGTAATGGTGGCGCCAAACTCCCCTAGACTACGGCTGAACGCCAGCACCATGCCGGTGAGTATGCCTGGTAAAGCCAGCGGCAGCGTGATGGTAAAAAAAACACGCAAGGGGTGAGCGCCCAATGACTGGGCGGCGAGCTCCAGCCCATGGTCGACCTGACTGACGGCGAGCCGCGCCGAGCGCACCATCAAGGGCAAGGCCATAATAGCCGAGGCCACCACCGCACCCATCCAGGTAAACGCTATGCTGATCCCCAGAACATCATGCAGCCATTTGCCCAATACGCCCTGACTGCCAAACAGCAGCAGCAGCAAAAATCCTGGCACGACCGGCGGCAGCACCAGGGGCAAATGCACCAGACTATCCAGCAAGGCTTTGCCGAAAAAGCGCTTGCGTGCCAACAGCCATCCCAGCAACACGCCGGGAATCAGAATCAGCCAGGTACAAAAAAAAGCCACCTTGGCAGAAAGCCACAACGCGGCTATTTCCTCAGGACTCAACTGCAATATCGCCACCAGAGCACGCCTTTAAAATAATGGGGTAAATCCATATTTGCGAAAAATATCGGCGGCAAGAGGGCTCTTCAGATAAGTCAGAAAAGCACTGTCCGGATTTTTTGCCCCCGCCACACGTGCCACAGGATACACCACCGGCGTATGGGTTTCTGCCGGGAACACCCCGATAATTTCCACCTTGTCACTCACCCTGGCATCCGTCTCATAGACAATACCGGCGGCACATTCACCGCGGGCGACAAATGCCAGCGCCGCCCGCACATCCTGCGCGCCCACAATGCGGGTTTTCACGCCATTCCACCAATTGAGATTGCCCAGCGCCTGCTTGGCATAGATGCCAATCGGCACCGCCTCCACATCGCCCGTGCATAGCCGCCCATCAAACGCCTTGGCAAAATCAAAACTGGCATTGAAGTCTACCTTGAATCCACGACCTTTCGGGGCGATCAACACCACTTTATTACCCAGCAGATTGCTACGCGAAGCGGCATCAATGCGTTTCTTGTCCTGCAGATAATCCATCCACTTAATATCAGCGGAAATGAATATATCTGCCGGCGCCCCGTTTTCAATCTGCTTGGCCAAGGCAGAAGAGGCGGCGTAAGACTGCGTCACTTTCGCCCCCTTCTCCTTCTCATACGCCGTGCTGATATCCGCCAGTGCGTTGGTCAGACTGGCGGCAGCAAATACCGTCACTTTGTCCTCGGCTAATGCTGCGGAACTCATGAGCAGGGCGAGCAAGCCCCATGCAAATTTCATTTTTTTCATCGAAATTCCTGTCAGAGGTTAGAAATCGTACTGGGCACGCATGATCAAGGCTTTTTCCTGATCGTCGCGCTTGCCGGCCACGGTAATCGGGGTATCAAAATCGGTGCGGATATAGTTGAGCATGATGCGGGCATTGGGCGTCATGATCCATTTCACACCAGCGGTCCAGGCGTCCGCCTTGGCGGTATAGGATGTCCCGGCATTGGCCGTGGGCAACATGCTTTCAAAATCGGAGGCATCAAATTTACTGTAACGTAAACCGAGCTCCCATGCGCCCCAGCCGCTCTTGCCCATCGCCATATTATTTCTGGGTTTGATGCGACCAAAGACACCGCTCTTGTAACTGTCGGCATACGACTCACCGGTCACCAGCCAATTCACATTGACATACCAGGTATTAATATCATTGTCATAGCGCTGACCAGAACGCTCCCCCTTATAGTTGGTGGAGATATATTCGGATTGCATCTTCACCGGCCCATAGGCGAGTGCCGTTTCCAATCCCTGGCGACGCCGGTCTGCATCTGCACTCTGCAATCCAGCCACATTAAAGAACGAGACCCCATTCGCCTCTGTCGCTTGCGATATGCCGGTTCCCGTTGTGGACGAATAAGCCACACTGCCGTCGCTATAAGAACCACCGACATGAATCACGGCATTTTCAATGTTCATCAGCTTTGCCAGATTGGCATTCACACGCACACCAACATCCTTGGTGTGGTCCACCTTGGTAATGACACCGGCATTGGTGGCGGAATTATTGAGTTCATCATTATTCTGGCCAGTGCCATTAATCACATAGGCGTTGTAATTAAGCCATGGCAGAGGATCACCAAACACCATGACGCCGCGGTCATAGGTGGAGTTGAACGATGCGCCATTGTTCGTCGCCAATGAAAGCTCGGTGAAGTCGGTAAAATTTGTCCCATACGCCCGCTCCAGACCGAAAAACGGCTTGAATTGACCAATACGAATACGGGCCTGCTTCCACCAGTTGATATCCATATACCCATAGGTCAACGCGGTCGTCCCGCGGGAGCCATCAGTCGCATTGGCATACTCCCCCTCAATGCGCACGGCATAATCTTTCAGGAAGGTAAACGTACCGCCAAAACGCGCGCGCCGTATGTTGAAGGTATCGGTACGCCAATCACTATCAGCATAATCCCGATAATCCGCCTGCACTCGCCCATTAATCTGCAGCTTCCAGTTACCACTGGCATCGTCAAACACCAGCCCATCCTTGAAAGCAGCGTACACAGGGCTGCCTTCGCTCTTGCCTTTCTCTTCGGTTTTGGCGATTTTGGATTGGCTGATCTGATTTTCAATGCCGACCAGCTCTTTGGTCAGCAGCTCAATCTGCTTGTCTTGCTCGGCGCGTTGCTGCTGCATTTGCTGCATCATCTGCTCCAGCTGGCGGATACGGGTTTCCGGATCCGTCTCCGCCGCCATCAAGCTAGGAGCAATCGTTGAAAAGAGACCAGCGACCAGCCACGAAATGGTATTCACCCGATAGGCGTGCATGTTCATTCTCCCTGATATGTTGTAAAAATTAAGTACAGCATCATACGCTCGCTATTTCCAAACGGGAATAGCGATTCCTGACAAAATAAATCAAGGCTGCGAGACGCAGCCTCATTTAACTTATACGGCAAAATCCATGAGTTGCTTTAGCTCGGCGGCCGCCGCAAGCTCACTTTTGCGCACCAGTTCTTCATAGCACTTGAGAATATGAAAGCCGAAATCCGTCACTTTGGCACCGCCACCATTGGTCCCGCCCATGGCGGTTTCTACCAGCGGCAGGCGGTAGCAGGCATTCATGGCATCCACCAGCTGCCATGCCCGGCGATAGGACATTTTCATGGCTTTCGCCGCGCCCGAGATGGAGCCGGTAGACTCAATCGCCCTTAGCAAGTCCGCCTTGCCTGGCCCCATAGCCGTGATGGTGCCGTGGGCTATCCTGATTTTTAATGCGGGCATAAGGGCGATCTCCGTTTTTTGCATTTATTCATTATGAGCATAATGCCAAATTTGTGGTCCAACATCCTATATCCGGTTGCCACATTGCGTCGTTTTGCATTGTGTTGGCAGGGGTAAAGTCTTAAAATTCAAGGTCTCGCTGCAAGGCACTGGCATTTTATGGGTAAACAGCTGCACATTCCGGAAGCATTGATAGACCAGTTTGGTCGCAAGGTGGACTATATTCGCCTGTCGATCACGGATCGCTGTGACTTTCGCTGTGTTTATTGCATGGCAGAAGACATGACATTCCTGCCGCGCGATGAAGTGCTTAGCCTGGAAGAGTGCGCCCGCCTGGTCAAGGTTTTCGTGCAGATGGGCGTGAGTAAAGTCCGCATCACCGGCGGCGAACCGCTGGTACGCAAAAATGCGCAATGGCTGTTTGATGAAATTGGCCACCTGCCTGGCTTGAAAGAACTGGTCGTCACCACCAATGGCTCCCAGCTGGAACATCAGGCGGCGGCATTGCGCAACGCCGGAGTCAAACGAATCAATATCAGCGTGGACAGTCTCAAACCCGAGCGTTTTCGCGATATCACCCGCGTCGGCGATCTGGGTAAAGTGCTGCGCGGCATCGAGGCGGCCAAAGCGGCCGGATTCGACAATATCAAGCTGAATAGCGTCATGATGCGTGGCATCAATGATGACGAAGCGCTGGATCTGTTGCGTTTTGCCATTGATCAGCAGATTGATATTTCCTACATCGAAGAGATGCCGCTGGGCGCGGTGGATCATGCGCGCGGCGACACTTACGTGAGCAATGCCGACACGCTGAAACGCCTGCAGCAGCATTACGCCATGATCAGCAGCACCGAAAGCACCGGGGGCCCAGCGCGTTACTGGCGTATTCCAGGCACGGCCACACGGGTGGGCTTTATTTCCCCGCATAGCCACAATTTTTGCGAATCCTGTAACCGGGTGCGCATTACCTGCAAGGGCGAGCTTTATCTTTGCCTGGGGCAGGACCACATGGTGGAACTGATGCCCCTGCTGCGCGAGCACCCGCACGATGACCAGCCGCTGGTGGATGCCATTGTGAACAGCATGCAGATCAAACCCAAGGGCCATGACTTTGATCTGGCGCGTGCGCAGCCTGCCGTGGTGCGCTTCATGTCGGTGACCGGCGGCTAAGCGCCCACCGGCTTTTATCTGACGAATAACTAAACAGGGAAACTTACATTATGTCCATTACCGCAGTTGTACTGGCCGGTGGCAAAGGCCGTCGCATGGGCGGAGTCGACAAAGGCATGGTCGAATTTCTGGGCAAGCCGATGGTGGCACATGTGCTGGAGCGCCTGCGCTCGCAAAGCCCGGATATCCTGATCAACGCCAATCGCGAAATCGAGCGCTATGCCGCCTTCGGCTATCCCGTTATTCAGGATGATATTCCGGATTATGCAGGCCCGTTGGCCGGCTTGCATAAGGCCATGACCGCGACCGACGCTGCCTACATTCTCACCGTGCCATGCGATGCGCCGCTATTGCCACGCAACCTGCTGGCCAAGCTGATGGATGGCATGATGGCGCATGACGCCGACATTGCCATCGCCAAAACCGGCATGCAGACCCACCCGGTGATCAGCCTCTGTAGACGCGCCCTGTTACCCAGCCTGACCCGTTACCTGCAGGAAGGCGGACGGAAAGTAGATACCTGGCAACAAGGCCATGAAGTGGTGGAAGTGCAGTTCAGTCAGCATCCACTGGCCTTCAGCAACATCAACACCAGCGACGAACTGCTGACCCTGGAACAGGCCGCCTGAACCATGCCTAACGCCGCCTCCCATCGCCAGCGCCCCAGACTGCTGGGCTTTTGCGCGCAGGCAAGCGGTAGCGGCAAAACCACGTTGCTCACAGCCTTGATCCCGGTGCTGATTGCCCGTGGCCTGCGTATTTCGGTGATCAAGCATGCGCACCACCAGTTTGATATTGATCACCCCGGCAAGGACAGCTACCGTTTGCGCGAAGCAGGCGCCGTGCAAACGCTGGTAGGCTCCAGCCGCCGCTGGGCGTTGATCACCGAGTTGGAGCGCGGCGGCAACCCTGAGCCCGAACTTCTGGAACTGGTGGAGCACATAGATCCCACCATGTGCGACCTGGTGCTGGTTGAGGGTTTCAAGCTGGCGAATATCCCCAAGATCGAGATTCATCGGCCTTCGCTTGGTCACCCACTACTGGCTGATCAGGATCGCAGTATTATCGCCATCGCCAGCGACGTCCCCTTTGAACACCCATTACGCGTGCTCGACCTTAACCAGCCAGCCGAGATTGCCGACTACATCCGCCTGTGGTTATCGACCACACCGCATTAATTTCGCTTTATCCATTTCAAGTTAGCCCTATACACGATGTCCGAAAAACCGCTCGCCGACCTTGCCCGCACCCCCAGCTGTGCCGATGACTACGACCCCAACTCCATGTCTGTGGCCAAAGCCCGTGATTACATCAAGCGCTACCTGAGCCCGGTCAAAGAACAGGAAACCTTGTCCGTGCGTGAGAGCCTGGGCCGTATTCTCGCGGAAGGCATCACATCGCCCGTTAATGTGCCGAATCACGATAACTCGGCCATGGACGGGTATGCCGTACGCACCGCCGACAATGCACACGAAGGCGAAACCCGCCTCAAGATAGTCGGCACGGCCTATGCGGGCCAGCCCTGGTCCGGCACCTTGCAAGCAGGCGAATGCATACGCATCATGACCGGCGCGGTGATTCCTGCAGGGGCTGATGCGGTCATCATGCAAGAGCGCGTGGTGCAGGAAGGCGACAGCATGCGGCACGCCGAACAAGCCAAGCCCGGCAGCAATATCCGTCTGGCGGGGGAGGACCTGCGTGCAGGCGAGATTGTGCTGCCGCAAGGGCATCAGATGCATAGCGCCGACCTCGGCCTGGTCGCTTCATTGGGCTTGGGGCAGGTCAAGGTTTATCGCCGACTCAAAGTCGCCTTTTTCTCCACGGGCGATGAGTTGGCCAGCGTCGGGCAAGCCTTGCAGGCAGGTCAGGTATACGACAGCAATCGCTACACGCTGCATGGCATGCTGACGCGCATGGGCGTGGAGCTCATGGACCTGGGCGCTATCAAGGATGATCCTGTGCTGCTGGAGCAAGTGTTGACCAAGGCTGCCGCCGAGGCGGATGTGGTCATTACCAGCGGCGGCGTCTCGGTGGGCGAAGCCGACTACATGAAGCAATTGCTGCAAAAGCTGGGGTCGGTGCTGTTCTGGAAAATTGCCATGAAACCCGGCCGCCCACTGGCTTACGGCAAAATCGGTAATGCCCATTATTTTGGCTTGCCCGGCAATCCGGTAGCCGTCATGGTGACGTTTTACCAGTTTGTACGCGAAGCCATGCTGGTGCTGATGGGCCAGGCCTCACCACCGCCCTTGCCCATGTTGCAAGCCATTTGCACAGAGGAAATTCGCAAGGCCAAAGGCCGCACCGAATTCCAGCGCGGTATTTTATTTGCCGATGCTGATGGGGTATGGAAAGTCAAAACCACAGGTGCGCAGGGCTCCGGCATGCTGAGCTCCATGTCGCGCGCCAATTGTTTTATTGTGCTGGATGAAGACACGGGCAACCTGCCCGCGAATCAGCTGGTGAAGGTGCAGCTGCTGGAAGGCATTATCTAGCAGGAACCAGCGGCGGCTGGGACTCACCACGCCGCCATTACACTTCATTTTTCGTCGAAATTAAACTCGACCCCGTTGCCGAACGGGTCCTTGAAAAAGATCTGCCGCACGTTGGTCGCCTTGACCACCCGGCTGCCGTACTCAACCCCATGTGCCTGCAGATGTTGTTCCATAGCGGCGTAGTCGGTGCAGGTAAACGCCACATGATCAAACGTGGTTTGCACATTCAGTGCCGGCTGCACGCCCTCCTTCACTTCGGATAAATGCAGCACATCCTTGGCACCTGCATATAACCAGTAGCCAAAGCTGCTGAGGCCCGGGCGCTCGCCCAGGGTCAGCCCCACCACCTTGGTATAAAACTCGAGCAACACGGCCATCTGCTCGCGGCTTGCCCGCAGGTTGTAATGATTAAATCCGGTAACGGCCATGGCACATCCTTTCATATCGCTGAGGCTGAATATTCTACACCGCCAGGGGAGTAGCCTGTTCAGCCTGTCAATCGTCCATCCCGCCCGTCATCATGGTCAAGATTCATGATTATCCTGATGTGCGAAGCCCCCTAAATGTACTATCCTGCGCCCATTACAAAAATTAACGTTTCAAGGGAGCATCATGTTCATCAGAAAAACACTGCCATACGCCGTCTTGAGCGCATGCGCTTTTGCCCAACCCGGCATGGCCGCCGAATCCACCGACACCGGTCATGAAGAACGCATTTCCATCCTGGCACCGATTGTGGTCACTGCCACGCGTCAGGCGCAGGATAGTTTCGATCTGCCGGTAGCCATTGATGTGGTTGAAAAAGAAAACATTCAGGACGGCCAGGCCCGCATGACCTTGTCGGAAAGCCTGATCCGCGTTCCCGGCATTACCGCCCAGAACCGCACCCAAATGGCACAAGACCCGCAAATCTCCACCCGCGGCTTTGGCGCACGCTCGTCATTTGGCGTGCGTGGAGTGCGCGTGTATGTCGATGGCATCCCGCTGACGATGCCGGATGGACAAGGCCAGCCCGGTAATGTGGATCTGGATATTGTGCAAAACGTGGAAGTGTTGCGTGGTCCTTTCTCCGCCCTGTATGGCAACTCTTCCGGGGGTGTTATCCAGATGTTGACAGAAGACGCAGCAAAAACACCTGAAGTCTCTGCCGGTGTGGTGTTTGGCAGCTACGGCACCAGCAAAGAAAGCGTGCGGGCCTCCGGCACTTCGGAAGGCATCGAGTATCTGGTCAATTATTCCAATTACGAATCCGATGGTTATCGTGACCACAGCGCCAGCAGTAAAAAGCAGGGCACAGCCAAATTCAAGATCAACTTGAATGAAGACACCAAGCTCACCACCCTGGTTAACTGGTTTGATCAGGATGCACAAGATCCGGGTGGTTTGACGCGCAATGCTTCAGCCACTGAACCATCTGCCTTTACGGATCCCAAAAGTGTCAGCCAGGCTACACTGCGTTCCAATACCCGTGTATCCCGCAGCAATACACAAGCTGGCTTTAACCTGGAACACACGATCAACGACAACAACTCGATTAACTTCATCAACTATGTCGGTACACGCGAAAATCTCCAGTACCTTTCCCTCAACAGCACCGGGGGCGGTCGCGCCAGCGCCATCTCAAGAGAGTTCTGGGGTTCCGAATTACGCTGGAACAATCAAGGCCTGTTGCTGAGCAAGCCCTATACCTTGAGCGCAGGCCTGGTATACGGAAAAATGAACGATGACCGCCTGGACACGCCAACCACCAATGGCGAAAAAAGTGCAGCGGCCACGCGTAATGAAAAAAACATCGCCACCAATTCCGACCAATACCTGCAAGGTAAATGGTCAGTGCTGGATAACGTGGACCTGCATGCGGGTCTGCGCAGAACCAAAGTGACCCTGGAAATTGATGACAAATTCATCACCGGCTCCAATCCCGACAACAGTGGCAATCTGACGTACGAAAAAACCACGCCGGTAATCGGTGCTGTCTGGAAGGTAAATCCGCTGCTGAACTTCTATGCCAACTATGGCAAAGGGTTTGAAACACCGACTTTCATTGAAGTGGCCTACCTGAACAGCAACATCAACAGCACGCCTAATTTCGGCCTCAAGCCCAGCACCAGCAAGAATTTCGAAATCGGGACCAAAGCCTTCCTGTCCGACAATACGCTATTGAATGCCACTATTTTCAAGACGCTGACGGATGACGAGATCATTGCGCTGACCACGGGCACATTTGCTACCTACACCAATGCGGCGAAAACCAAGCGCAATGGGGCGGAAGTGTCGATTGAATCCAAACTCGCCCATAACATTTCGCTGTACGGTGCCTATACCCTGCTGAATGCGAAGTTTGACTCGGACTATATCGGCAATCTGGGGCTGGTGAACTCAGGCAATACTATTCCCGGCACCTATCACACGCAAATCTACGCAGAAGCGGCATGGAAGCATGTGGAGTCCGGCTTCCGTACCGCGTTTGAAGCCCGCCACAACAGCAAGGCTTACGTTAACGACACCAATACCGATAGCGCGCCTTCGTACACCATCTTCAACGTCCGCGCGGGTTTTGAACAACAACTCAAGAGCTGGCGCTTCAGCGAATTTGTTCGTGTAGAAAATATCTTCGACAAAGACTACATTGGCTCGGTACGCGTTAACGATGGCAACAGCCGCTTCTTTGAGCCTGCCGCCGGCCGCAACTGGTTGCTGGGCTTGAATGCCAATTACCGTTTTTAATCAGCAGTCACGCTATTGACCGGGCTTAAGTAACCTCAGTCACAGACGCCGCTCGGTAAAGTCGGCTAAGCTTCAAGGCATCTCTATCATCGTATAGTGATGCCTTGAGCTTTTAAGGCTGCTACACGCAAAAACGATGCACGCCTGACGGTCGAATACCATGTGTATTCTTATGTCTAAGCGCTATCTATTATAAAAACAGTGTTCTAAGGAGAAGAGGCCGTGGTCAAGCATAGTGTAAGTATCCCCAACATGCAGTGGGGCAAATGGATAGTGGCAGGCATGCTGCTGGCATGCAGCACCGGGGCATGGGCTGAGGCATCGGACAAGCTGTGGCCGGTGGTCAAGGAAGCCTTCTTTGCCAACCGCACCATCGAAGAAGTGCCCTTTATACAACTCACGGGCCCTCGCCGCGCAGAGAGCGGCGCACAGGTACCGGTCACGCTGACGGTGAACCAGTCGCAAAGCCCGGCGGCGATCAAGAATGTCTACATCATCGTGGACGCCAATCCGATTCAACTGGCCGCAACGTATCACCTGACCGAGCTGCTGGGTAATTTGCAGCTTTCAACCCGCATTCGCATGGAAACGGACTCTTTCGTGCGCGCCATCGGCGAAACAGCGGATGGCAAGCTGTACATGTCCACCATCCAGATTCGCGCAGCGGGCGGCTGTGGTGGCTCGGTAGATGGCGATGAGGCCGCCATACGCGCCGCTTCCGGCAAGATCAAGTTGAATGTGGAATCGCCGGTGAAGTTTGGCCAGGCCACGCCTGCCACCTTTATCATCAAACATCCCATGTACACCGGTTTGCAACGCGATCTGGTTTCGCAAGGCTTCCGTCCCGCGTTTTATATTCAGAAAGCAGCATTCACCTACAACAGTCAGCCGGTGATGAGCGTGGATTTTGGCGTAGGCACCAGCGAAGACCCTTACTTGCGCTTTGATTTCGTCCCAGCCGCCCCCGGAACACTGGAAGTGCATGCCGAAGATAACGAAGGCACCAAGTTTTCGCAGCAGCTTGATGTTAAAAACGCTTCCTGATCCGTACAGCCGTGCGCGCATTTGAGGCAAATAAAAAGGCGTCCCGAAGACGCCTTTTTATATTGGGGAAAGCCTTTTACAGCATGCGCTTGAGGGTTTCATCCTTATCAAGGAAATGATGCTTAAGCGCACCCAGCACATGCACGATAATGACTGCCAGAAGAATCAGGCCCACCACTTCATGCACCTCGGTAAACACATCACGCAGGGCTTTATCATCGAGGCCGGGGATCAGGGGCAGACCGAACCATTTGACGCCGAACTTGCTGAACGCGCTCATGACCAGGCCGCTAACTGGCACCAGCACCATGAGCAAATAAAGCGAATGGTGACCGGCTTGTGCCAGTTTGCGCTCCCATGCCTTAAGCGTGCTCACCAGCGCGGGAGGTTTGTGGCCGATGCGCCAGAAGAGGCGGAACAACACCAGGGCGAACAAAGTAACGCCTATGGATTTATGCAGATTGAAGTAGAACGCACGATCCGGGGTTTCGCGCGGCAGATCCGTCATGAACCAGCCGAGGGCGAACAAGGCAAAAATCGTCAGCGCAATCAGCCAGTGCAGTATTTTGGCAGTCTTGGTATAGCGGGCAGCACTCATGTCCATTCTTTCTTTTGTAAGTTGTGGTTATCGCAGCAAACGCCCTTGCATCCTGACCATACATTTACCGGCGCTTGCGCATACGCCAGCATATCAGGCGTACCGGCATTATGTGTTAAACCCGGGATTATCGGGAAAAGTTCCCTATCTTTGCGGCGCCAATTGACCCCCGGCAGGCTTAGTGCCAAGATGCCTGCCTGCCATGCCTTGGCGACATCGCATGCCGCCGCAAGACACCCGTCATCATAACGAGGAGATTTTCAGGATGTGGCGATTTGTTCAGGCGTTGATTTTACTCGCGGTGATGCCTTATGCACAGGCAACCGCACTGACATTAACCGAAGTCAGCCCGGGGGTGTATTTACATCAAGGCGTACATGAAGACCTGTCGGAAGGCTATCACGGTGACATCTGCAATATCAGTGTCGTGATCGGCAAGATCGGTGTTGCCGTGATTGATACCGGTGGCAATCTCAAGGTAGGCCAGGCGCTGCACGAAGCCATACGCAAGCTGACGCCCTTGCCAATTCTGTATGTGATCAACACTCACGTGCATCCCGACCATGTGTTCGGCAATGCGGCATTTATTGCCGATCATCCGCAATTTATCGGCCATGCCAAACTGGCAGATGCTCTTGAGCGTCGTCGCGAAAGTTATATGCGTAGCAACCAGCTATGGCAAGGGCAGGATTTTGCTGGTAGCGAAATTGTCAAACCGACGCTGCCGGTAACTGACGCGCTTGAGATCGACCTCGGTGGCCGGCAATTGTCCCTTAAAGCCTACCCACCCGCACACACCAGCACTGACCTCACCGTTTACGATACGCTCAGCCAAACCCTGTGGACGGGAGACTTGCTGTTCATTGAGCGCACGCCTTCCCTGGACGGCGATATCAAGGGTTGGCTCAATGCCATCACCCAGCTTAAAGAAATCCCGGCAGCACGGGCCGTACCCGGTCATGGCCCCGTAACCACGGCCTGGAAAAATGCACTGGATGATGAACAGCGTTACTTGCAAACCCTTCTTAACGACGTACGCGCCAGTATCAAAAAAGGCGAAGTCATGGAAAAAGCCATGGATACCGCCGCCAGCAGTGAAAAAGGCAAATGGGCGCTGTTTGATATCGTTAATCGCCGAAATGTGAATATTCTTTATCCGGCACTGGAGTGGGAATGAAGGACGCGATGAAGCTGGCTAAAGACACCATGCCAAGTTGGCTGCATCATTGCGCTTTCTATGGCAGAATCAACGCCTTGCAACAGGCAACCTAATACAATAAATCATAATAACGACGGCCTTCCGGCCCCTTTCTGACTAATTTTGAGCGTGTGAACTTGGCAACTTACTCACCCAGCATTTCGGTCTCCTCCCACCGGCTTGAATGGGCGTTGATTATTTCGATGCTCGTCCATGCGATTTTGATCTGGCAGTTGCCCAATCTGACATTTGATAGCCCGATCAAACCACCTGTATTGCAGATAGAGCTCTCACCGCCCGCTAAAAAGCCCGAGCCACCCGCGCCAGAAGTGCCGCCACCTGAACCGATGCCCGAGCCACCCAAGCCCCAGCCTGTGGTCAAGCCCGACATCAAGCCGCCGGTGAAAGCCAAGCCGGTAGTGGCGCCCTCTCCCGAGATTGCACCGCCGCCGGTGGAGCAGAAACCCGAACCCACGCCACCGGTCATGACGGCTGCCCCGCAGCCCGAGGCCCCCAAGGCCGAAACTGCACCTGCGCCTCAGCCAGCACCACCTGCCCCAGTTGAAGCGCCGAAAACACCTGTCATCAGCCAGCAAGACCTGGATGCGGCCAAGAATGCGTTTGGCAACAGCGTGTTCAACGTACTGGCTAAATTCAAAAAGTACCCCAACATCGCGCGCCGCAACAATATGCAAGGGACTCCCGTGCTTGAGCTGGAACTGGATGCGCAAGGGCACATCATCAATGGCCGCATCAAGCAATCCGGGGGCTATGATGTACTAGATCGTCAGGTGCTGGAAATGTATCAGCAGGCCTTGTCTTCGTTGCCGGTAGCGCCTGCTGCCATCCAGGGCAAGATCACCAAACTCAGCATTCCCATCTCGTTTCACTTGGAAGAGCGCTAGGCATGACAAAACCAAAGTCGCTGAAGGATTTGCTGCTGATACACGAGCTGGCCTTCATCATGCTGGTTTGCCTGGCCGGGGCGGCGGGGGGCGTGGGGATTCATCTATGGGATAAATCTTCACATGAGTCCCAGCGTATCAATCTGCTGATTCAGGAAATCCAGCAAACGCGCGGCGACCTGTATCGTCAGATGAAAGAGCTGTTCGATGCCTACTTTCTGAAAGACCCGCAGGCCAAGGATGAGTACGACACCTACACCGTATCGGTGAGCGCGCACTTCGTGAAACTGAATAGCCTGGCCGTGGGGGATGAAGAACGCGCGGCAATTGAAGAACTCAGAAAAAGCTACGGCACGTTTATCGCGGAAACTAGCACCATCTTCAATCACCAGAATGAAGTATCGGATGAGCTGATTGAAAAAACGCTCAACTCCAATCTGGAGTCAGGGATTTTTCAACGCTACGAGATCGTCTCCGCCCGTGCCGAGCGCCTGCTTTCGCTCAAGCAACAAGAACTGCAGCAACGGCTGGATGAATCCAAACGGACATCCCTGACCCTGCTGACTATCCCTATCCTGCTGGCCACATTGCTGCTGCTGTTTTCACGGGTATTTCTGAAGCGTGCAATTGTGCTGCCGATTAATGCCTTGCTGCATGCCACGACCGAAATCAGTGCAGGTCGACTGGAACACAAGGCCCCCCGAAAAGGCGCAGAGGAACTGGCCACGCTCTCCGGTGCCATCAACGACATGGCGGACAAGCTCACGCAAAGCCAGGATGCCCTGATCCGCACCGAAAAGCAGGCCACGCTGGGCCTGTTGGTGCCCATGCTGGCGCACAACATCCGCAACCCGCTGGCCAGCATACGCGCCTCCGCGCAGGTGGCAGACACTGCCGAGCAGGATCAGGACACCAAGGAATCGCTACGTGACATCATCAGCACCGTAGACCGGCTGGAGCGCTGGACCGGCTCCTTGCTTTCCTATCTGCACCCCATGCAGCCACAACCCACGCTGAGCAAGCTCAGCCAGATCATCCAGGGTTCGCTCTCGCCGTTGCAACAAAAGCTGGCAGAAAAATCCATAGAACTGGAATTGCCGGCATGGGAAAAACAGGATGACAGCATCTACACCGATGAGCATCTGCTTGAACAGGCACTCTATAACCTGTTGCTGAACGCCATCGAAGCGGTGCCTAACCACTCCAAACTGGAAATTCACGCCGACCTCAGCCGTGAAACCGTCAGACTGATGATCGCAGACCGCGGCCCGGGCATGCCATTTACGCCTGATCCGCATGCCATCAGCCCCGGCCCCTCCACCAAGCGATTCGGTACCGGGCTGGGTATTCCCTTCGCTTTCAAGGTTTGTGATTCACTACTGGGCCGCATCACCTTCAGCCCGCGTAAAGGCGGAGGCACCTTGATCGAAATTGAGTTGCCGCGCTTTCATCAACCTGCCGTTTCTTAACCCCTGTAAAAAATCTTTTCGATTCACCCAGATCGGGCTTGCCTTATAGCGCGTTTTTAACAACAATGGAGACGTGTATATGCCACCCCATACTTATGTTGAACCAACCTGTTCCTGATTTTGAATTACCTTCGACCAGTGGGCAATTCAAGCTTTCTGAGTTTCTCGGCAAAACCCTCATTGTTTATTTTTACCCCAAGGATGCAACGCCCGGCTGTACGACGCAAGGAATGCAGTTCCGTGATCACTACCCGGAGTTTCAGGCGCTGAACGCCGTGATTGTGGGCGTCTCGCGCGACACCCTTAAATCACACGAAAAATTCAAAACCAAGTTCGAGTTCCCCTTCGATCTTCTGGCAGACACCGATGAATTGGCGTGTTCTCTGTTCAATGTAATCAAGATGAAAAAGATGTACGGCAAGGAAGTACGCGGCATCGAGCGCAGTACCTTTGTCATCGACAGCTCGGGCAAGCTGGTGCACGAGTGGCGCGGCGTCAAAGTGGAAGGCCATGCGGCTGAAGTACTTGATTTCATTAAATCGCTTTAACGCACACTCAATCTCAACCTGGGGAATATA
>DATMSO010000014.1:0-18861 GCA_035565335.1 Methylovorus sp. | reverse complement strand
CAGGCCGCAATTGCGGCCTGTGGCGTTTTTACTCGGGATCAACAATGATGCGATTCCGAGAGCTTCTAGGTTCAGCGCAGATCCTTGATAAGTGTTTCTATCAATTCACTGCGTTGTTTAATGGTGTAGGTTTCCACCGTCATTCTCAGCTTGTCAGGGCCATTCATGCGGTAACGGCGGTCACGCTGCAGCAGGCTCACCAGTTTGGTCGGGTCCAGCTCACTCTGTTGACTGAAGCTCAGTTGGATGGCGCTGTCGCTGGCATCAATTTTGGTAATGCCTAGCGGTTTGGCGGCAATGCGCAGGCGGTGACAGGCGATCAGGGCTTCGCCTTGCTCGGGTAGCAGGCCGAAGCGATCGATCAGCTCTTCCTGCATGGTGTCGAGGTCGTCGTCGTTGTCGCAATTAGCGAGGCGTTTGTAGAGCACCAGCCGCTCGTGCACATCCGGGCAATAGTCGTTGGGCAGCAGGGCGGGCGTGTGCAGGTTGATTTCGGTGGTGACGCCGAGCGGTGCGTTGATGTCCGGCTCTTTGCCAGCCTTGAGTTGCTTGACGGCGTGATTAAGCATGTCGGAGTAGAGGGAGAAGCCGACTTCCTGCATTTCCCCGCTCTGCGAGTCGCCTAGCAGTTCGCCGGCACCGCGGATTTCCAGGTCATGCATGGCCAAGTGAAAGCCCGCGCCAAGGTCTTCCAGCAGCTGAATCGCATCCAGGCGTTTTTGTGCTTGCGGGGTGATGTTGCGGTCCGGATCGGTCAGCAGGTAGGCGTAGGCCTGGTGGTGCGAACGGCCCACGCGGCCCCGCAGCTGATGCAGCTGCGCCAGGCCGAACATATCGGCGCGGTTCATGATGATGGTGTTGGCGGTGGGCACATCAATGCCGGTTTCAATAATGGTGGTGCACAGCAGCAGGTTGAAGCGCTGCTGGTAGAAGTCACGCATGACGTGTTCCAGCTCGCGCTCGCGCAGCTGGCCGTGGGCGATGCCTATGCGCGCTTCGGGCAGGATACGCTCCAGTTTTTCCTTCATCACGAAGATGGTGTCGACTTCGTTGTGCAGGAAGTACACTTGGCCGCCGCGCTTGAATTCGCGCATGACCGCCTCGCGGATAATGCCTTCGGAATAGTGCGTGGCAAAGGTTTTGATGGCGAGGCGTTTTTGTGGCGGGGTGCTGATGACAGAAAACTCGCGTAGCCCTTCCATCGCCATCGATAGCGTGCGGGGAATCGGCGTGGCGGTCAGTGTCAGCACATCCACTTCGGCGCGCATGGCCTTGAGCTGCTCTTTCTGGCGCACGCCAAAGCGGTGCTCTTCATCGAGAATGACAAGGCCGAGGTTCTTGAATTTCACGTCTTTCTGAATCAGGCGATGCGTACCAATGATGATGTCGATATTGCCGTCTTCCAGGCCCTTGATAGCCTCGGCTTGTTCCTTCGCCGTTCGGAAGCGGGAGATTTCGGCGATCTTGATCGGCCAGTCGGCAAAGCGATCGGCAAAGTTGTTGTAATGCTGCTCGGCTAATAGCGTGGTGGGCACCAGAACCGCGACCTGACGACCGCCCATGACCGCGACAAAGGCGGCGCGCAGGGCGACTTCGGTCTTGCCAAAGCCCACGTCACCACAGACCAGGCGGTCCATGGGGCGGCCGGATTGCATATCGCTGATGACCGCCTCAATGGCGGCGAGCTGATCCGGTGTTTCTTCAAATGGGAAACCTTCAGCAAAGGCTTCGTAATCCTGCAGCGTCAGGGTAAAGGCGTGGCCTTTGCGAGCAGCGCGCTGGGCGTAAAGGTTGAGCAATTCGGCAGCAGTATCGCGGATTTGCTTGAGCGCTTTTTTCTTGGCTTTTTCCCACTGACCGCTACCCAGTCTATGCAGTGGCGCGGATTCGGGCGGCCCGCCTGAATAGCGTGAGATCAGGAACAGCTGCGAAACCGGCACATACAGTTTGTCGTCCCCGGCATATTCCAGCAGCAGAAATTCGGTTTCGCCCTCGCCAAAATCGAGATTGACCAGGCCCTTGTAGCGGCCGACGCCGTGTTGTTCGTGCACCACGGGGTCTTGCTCGCGCAGCTCGGATAAATCCTTGAGCATGCCTTCGGTATTGCGCGATTTTTCTTTTTCGCGGCGGCGCTGCTGGCGCACGGTGGCCGCGTAGAGTTCCGCTTCGGTGATGATGCTGAAGTTATCGGCGACAAAACCGCCATGCAAGGGCGCGACGCCCAGCATCACACGTGCTTCGCCTTCCTGGAATTCTTCCCAGGCATTGCCATGGCCATCGCCACAGGGAGCAAATGCTACGCCGTGATCGCTGAACAACTGCGCCATGGTTTCGCGGCGACCCAGGCTTTCAGCGGCAATCAGGATGCGGCCTTTGTATTTTTTGATGAACGCTTCCAGCTTGTGCAGCGGCTGATCGGCGCGGCGCTCGATTTCCAGCGCTGGCAAGCCGCTGCTCGCTTCTATGCTCAGTTGCAGCCTGCCCCAGCTATGCGTGCGGGCAAAAAAATCATCGGTCTTGAGCAACAACACGTCCGGCTGCAGAATTGGGCGCTCGGGATCATGCGCCAGCTGGCGGTAGCGCGATTGCGCATCGCGCCAGAAGCCTTGGGCGGCATGGTCGATATTGCCGTGCATACACAGAATGGCAGAGCTTGGCAGGTAATCCAGTACGGTGGCGGTTTCCTCAAAAAACAGCGGCAAATACCACTCAATGCCGCCACTGGCGACGCCCTTGCTCACATCCTTGTAGATGCGGCTGCGCGACGGGTCGCCTTCGAATATTTCACGGAAATTCTGGCGGAAACGGCTGATGCCGGCTTCATCCAGGGGGAATTCGCGCGCTGGCAGCAGCCGGATTTCGCCCACCGGATACACGCTGCGCTGGGTGTCGACATCAAAAGTACGGATGCTTTCGATTTCATCATCGAACAGATCCAGGCGGTAGGGCAGGCTGCTGCCCATGGGGAAAAGATCCACCAGTCCGCCGCGCACGCTGAATTCACCCGGGCTCATGACCTGGCTGACATGGTGATAACCCGCTTCTGCACATTGGGTACGCAAGGCTTCCAGATCCAGGCGCTGGTTTTTCTTCAGCATGAAGGTATGTGCGGCCAGATAGGCATTGGGTGGCACGCGGATCAGCGCCGTGGATACCGGCACGATGATCACATCGCAGGTGTTCTGGCTGATCTGATACAGCGTGGCCAGGCGCTCCGAGATGAGGTCAGGGTGCGGCGAGAAGTGGTCATAGGGCAGGGTTTCCCAGTCCGGCATCATGTGCACACTGAGGTCGGCGGCAAACCATGGCATTTCTTCCAGCAAGCGTTGAGCCTCAAAAGCGCTCGCGCACAGGATGACCAATGGTGTGCGTTCTGGCTTTTGCTTCAGCGTGCGCGCGAGCTGGGCCAGCGCCAGGCTATCAAGCCCGGTAGGCAAAGATTTGATACGTTCGGAAGCGCCAGATGCCGGGATAGGCAGGGAAAACTGCATGAGAAAACCGCAAATGAATGAATAACATGCCCATTATAGCCGCTTGCAACAGGGTGCGGCTATGCAATGGGCGCTATACAGCCGCTTTAGGGGCTTAACAATGGCGGCTGCGCATGAGGCCAACGCGGGAGTAACCTGGAAATGGGAAACGCCGCGCTACGTCATATAACAGCGTTTCCGGCTCAGGCAAGTCCCGCTTGCACAAGTTGCAGCCAGACTTGCGTAGGCTAGCCGAGCAATTGGCTGATCTGCGCTTCGGCTTGCTCCCAGTATTCGACGGGATTGCCCTTGAAGCCATTGCGTTCCGCCAGGAAATAGGCGGCGACTTCGGTCATTTTGTAGCGTTCTTCTGCGCTGATCTTGCGAGTGGAAGATTTGGTTTTTGCGGGAGCCGCTGGTTTGGCTGCAGCGGTTTTTTTCGGGGTGGTTTTCTTTACCGCGGCGTCGGCTGGTTTGGCAGCCGCTACTTTCTTTACGGTGGATTTTTTTTCGTCACTTGATTTCGATACAGCCATTTCCGTTCCTTTCGTTAAGAGGGACTTCCATGATGCATGCAGCCTGTGCGCTGCGTTGGAGGCAAGGGGGTAACCTTGCCTCCATCATATTAAAGCGTTCCGCCTACCGTCAAGCCGTCTATACGCAGAGTTGGCTGGCCGACACCTACCGGCACGCTCTGGCCTTCCTTGCCGCAGGTGCCCACGCCGCTGTCGAGCGCCATATCGTTACCTATCATCGATACGCGCTTCAGCACTTCCGGACCATTGCCGATGAGGGTTGCGCCTTTGACCGGGTAAGTCAGCTTGCCATCTTCGATCATCCAGGCCTCGGCGGCGGAGAACACGAACTTGCCGCTGGTAATGTCGACCTGGCCACCGCCAAAGTTGGCGGCATACAAGCCTTTTTTCACTGACTTGATGATATCTTCCGGTGCCATATTGCCATTCAGCATATAGGTGTTGGTCATGCGCGGCATGGGGATGTGCGCGTAGGATTCACGCCGTGCGTTACCGGTCATCGGCATGCCCATAAGACGCGCATTCAAGCTGTCCTGAATGTAGCCGCGCAGATAACCATCTTCGATCAGTACGGTACGCTGCGTCGGGTTGCCTTCATCGTCAATATTGAGCGAGCCACGGCGGTTGGCAATCGTGCCATCATCTACCACGGTGACGCCTCTGGCTGCCACTTGCTGGCCGATGGCATTGCTGAAAGCTGAGCTGCCCTTGCGGTTGAAATCGCCTTCCAGGCCATGACCAATCGCTTCATGCAGCAAGATGCCGGGCCAGCCGGAGCCTAGTACCACCGTCATGCTGCCGGCAGGGGCAGGGCGTGCCTCCAGGTTAACCAGTGCCTGATGCACGGCTTTCTGGGCGTAATCCTGTAACACTTCATCTGTGAAGTACGCATAATCAAAACGACCGCCGCCGCCAGCTGAGCCTTGCTCGCGTCTGCCGTTGGATTCGGCGATGACTTGAATCGACAGCCGCACCAGCGGGCGTACATCGGCGGCCATCATGCCATCGTGGCGGGCGATCATCACCACTTCGTATTCGCCGGCAATCGAGGCCATGACTTGCGTGATCCGCGGGTCGGCTTTACGTGCATAGCCTTCAAGGCGTTCCAGCAGCTTTACCTTAGCCTCTGCACTCAAGGAGGCGATGGGATCTTGCGGAATGTAGAGCTGAGGTGCCTCAATGCGCTGAATCGCGCTGGCAGACTGTTCGGCGCCCATGGCAGCAATCGCCTTGGTGGCGTTGGCGGCTTGTTGCAGGGCGGGCAGGTTGATGTCATCCGAATAGGCAAAGGCGGTTTTTTCACCGCTGACCGCGCGTACACCCACGCCCTGGTCGATGCTGAAGTTGCCGGATTTGACCTGGCCTTCTTCCAGGCCCCAGCTTTCGGCGCGACTGTATTGAAAGTAGAGGTCCGCGTAATCCACTTTATGCGACATCATATTGCCCAGCACGCCTTGCAGCGCGCCTAGATCGAGTCCGCTGGGCTGCAGCAGGGTTTCGGTGGCGGTGTCAAAATGGCTGCCCGCGGCGGGGCTGGAACTGCTGGGGATCTGATCAGGCTTCATGGCCGGTACTCTCTAAGGGACTATAGGTCAGAATATAACAGGGGAGCAGAGTTCCCCGGTTACGTATTTTCTGCAATTTTGGGTCATTAAAGCCTGCGCGCATCAAGCGATGACGCGGAGGCTGAGTTTTAAAGCAAACGCTAGCGCTGGCAGACGCGCTTACAGGGTGCGATGCTTGAGCGCCGGCAGGCTGCCGCGCAGGCTGGCCTGGTAACCGGCATTCACCGAAGCAATCACCACACCGGAACCACGCGGCAAGCGATCCAGCACAACCCCCCAAGGGTCCACAATCATGCTGTTGCCGTGCGTTTCGCGGCCGGAGGCATGGTAACCGCCTTGTGCCGGCGCAATCACATAGCTCAGGTTTTCAATGGCGCGTGCCCGCACCAGACTTTCCCAATGCGCTTTTCCTGTGGTTTCAGTAAACGCGGATGGTACGACGATGATATCCACATCGCGCATCGCCCGGTAAAGCTCAGGGAAGCGCAGGTCATAACAGATGGAAAGGCCGATCTTGCCGAAAGGAGAGTCCAGCACCACGACCTTATCACCGGCTTCTATGGTGGTCTCTTCGCGGTAATGCTCATTACCGAGGTCAAGGCCAAACAGATGAATCTTGTCATAGCGCGCGACTTGCTTGCCTTTGTCATCAAACACCAGGCAGGCGTTGCGAACCTTCTCTTCTGTGGAAGATTCCAGCGGAATGGAGCCGCCGATCAGCCAGATTTCGTGCTTCTTGGCGATCTTGGATAAAAAGCGCTGTATGGGGCCGCTGCCTTCTTTTTCGCGTGCGGCAACTTTGTCGGTATCGCGTATGCCCATGATGGCAAAGTATTCCGGCAAGGCGACCAGCTTGGCTCCCTGGCCGACGGCAATCTCGATCAGCCGTTCGGCTTCGCTCAGATTAGCGGAGACATTCGGCCCCGAGGCCATCTGAATGGCAGCGACACGGACGTTACCTGAAGCTGGGGCAGCAGGTTTGCTGGATTTCACTACTTTTGCGCGAGATTTAATAGCCATCTTGATTCCGAACAATATTATCGTTTTTTATGGATGATACTTTACAACATGCTAATGCTTAACCGGTGGGTGCCCAACATGGCCCATCTGCAGGCGCCATATGCCTGACAGCCTGCTTACTTGCCCAGCGGACTTGTTGCCGGGGATGCCGGGGAACGGGTGCGGCTATCCCCCTTGAGCTCTTGCGGGTTATCCCAGGTGCCGCCAATTTCATACTCGTCCGCCGCCAGCTGGTTCAGCGGGTCTTTCAGTAATTTTTGTGCCACATAGGCCGCAGCGCCCACTACCGGCCCACCTGCAAGCGCGGCAATCGACAGGCTGTCGCTCAGATAGGGGGTTACCTTGATGAACAGATGCTGGGTTTCTTTTTGAAGATCGGTTTCCCCGCGCATATCCACGCGTGCGGTTGGGCCTTCCATGCGGAAATCATCGCTGCGCATCACGCCTTTATCGATTTTGACGCTGCCGCCAATTTTGTCGAAGGTGAAGCCGCTGCTGAAAACATCGCGGAAATCAAATGTCAGGCGACGCGGCAGATTCTGCAGGCTGAGCATGCTGAACAAGCGCCCAACACCCGGCTGTATCTTGAGAATCTGACCATGTCGCGCATCCAGTTGCAGGTTGCCGCTCAAGCCAGATGCATTGAATTCATGCGGGCTGCCCGGCCATTTCAGCTGGCCGGTCAGATTCGCATCGCCACCCTTGACGGTGGCCGGGTAGCCAAAGCGTTCCAATGTCTTGCCCAGATCCTTGATATCCCAGCTCAGCGTAATACGGGTATTGGGGTTGCGTTTCCAGTTATGCCATTCGCCTTCGGCACTCAGCGTGCTGTCTGGGTTGATAATCCTGAGCTTTTCTATGCTCCAGTCATCATTCTGCTCACTGGCTTGCAGTTCTAGCCGGCCGAGCTTTTTGCTGCCCATTTCATAGTTTTCCGCCACGATGTCCAGTGCCGGATATTGCTGCGCCTGCTGTTTGAAATCGCCCTGGGTACGCAATTCAGCGGTATTCGGCGTGGCGCTGGGGGAGATCAGGTTTTTCAGGCGCGCGATCACTTTGCCATTGCCCGCGCTCAGCCACTGCACGTCGCCAGTCATTTCATGGCTTTGCAGATTGAGCTGCCAGCCGCCATTGATGGGCCGCGCATTCAGCTTGAGACTGTTGATACGCTTGTCAAAAATATCCAGGCGATTAACCGTGAGGTCTACTCTCGCAATTGGGGGCAAGGCGGAGCTGCCATTACCAGAGGTGCTGTTTGCATCGGCCTTGTCTACCAGATTGCGCCATTCATCGGCATCCAGCTGTTCCAGCACTGCCCGCACGTTAATGCCGGGTTGCGCGCTCTGGCTGGGCGATTCGGCAGGGGCATTCACGGCAATATCGCCGTGGTCTATTTTCATCTTGCCGTTCTGTTCCGATCGCAGGACTTTCGCGGTGATGAAATTGCCCAGTGCCACATTGAAGCTATCCTGCGAGGGCGTAGTCTGCCGCTTTTCCACATGCAAGGGCATGATGTCTGCCGGGGACTTGTTGAGAGGCGGGGGCAATGACGAGGTAATGCCAACCAGGCTGGAATCCAGGGTCATGTTCATTATCTTGTTCTGGATATGCATATCGATATTCCAGTCGGCATTGCCGGAAATGCGGTCTGCCATACCGGGGCCGAAAGCCTGGCGCAGGCCGGCATCGCTGATGCGCCCGCGGCCGGTGATCTGCACCGAGTGGTCCTTGTTGGTCACCAGATTCAGCACGGCAGGGCCGCCATAAATCCAGTGGCTGACATTCTGCGCATGCAATCCGGTTTCGGTGAATTCGAGCTTGCCATTAATGCGGGTGATCTCGGGAATATCCTTGTCGCTCATACTGCCATTCTTGATGGTGTAGCTGCCCTTTACCTTGGTATTGTTCGGATCATGCAAGGGGATGCCCAGCTGCAGGTTGAGCTTGCCGTCGCCAGAAGTCACCAGCGTAGGGGTGAAGCCTTCTGCCAGATGCAGCAGTGGACTATTGTTGATAAAGCGTATGCCATCGCTTACCAGGCCGCTGGCTTCACCCGTGATATTGAGGACAGGCTCGTCTACATGCAGAGCGGGGATGGCGATATTGGCCTTGGTGATGCGCGTTCCCAGGATGGTGCCATCGGTGGCATTCAACTCCATGCGGTTGCCTTCAAACAGCATACCCAGCTTGATGCCCTGGATTTTGGGCCAGCCCGGGGCATAGTCCAGCTCGCCGTCATTGATCTTGGCCGTGACGCGGAATAAGCCGTTTTTGTTATTCGGATAAGGGAAGTCATGCAGATTACCCTTAACGATGACGTTCACATCCTGGCCGCGCCCCTTGAGGATGGCGCTATCTAGCCATGCCAGCGTATGTTCGCCCAGAATCTTGGGGTAGTAAAAGCGTGCATATTGGGCGTCTGCCTGGCCAAATTTTGCATTCAGGTCCAGGTAGCCGCCTTTCATGCCATTCATCAGATAATTGGCATTGATGGTACCGGCCAGATGCGGGTTGGCAATGGCAAAATTCTTGACGCGGATATCCAGGCCGTTTTTGCGATGAGTCCATTTCACTTCGCCGCTCAGGCGATCTGCCGGAATCGGCCAGCGCATGACTTTTTCCAGATCCAGCGAGGCATTGCGCGCATTCAGCGTCAGTGTGCCATTGTCTTCATCCGCATCCACGCTGCCACTCAGATTGCTAAAGCCGGGGAATTGCCGGAAAGGCCGCATGCCAAGATCGGTGAATTTGCTGCGCAAACTGTATTCCTGCGGAATGGCCTCGCTGCCGCGCCAGCTGATGTCGACGTTTTCCAGTTTGCCGGTCGGGCTGATTTCCTGCAGGTCCTGCTTGACGTTCTTGGGTAGCGGAATATAGCCGGCGAAGGTATTCAGCGTGTCCAGCAGTATCTCGTCCAGACGCACGCGGCCTTCGAACCACTGCTTGCCCTTGATCCAGCGCTCACGCAGGCTGATATTGCCGTTTTGCATGTCCAGACCATCAGGCGTGTTGAGCTTGATGTTTTCGGCGGTGAATTCCTGGCCGTCCTTATGCTTGTCCCAGCTCAGGCGCCCGGACAGATGGTTAAGCGTGGCTTGCGGGCTGGTTGGCGACAAGCGGGTTTTAACATCGCTGAGAATGACATCACTGACAATATTGCTGGGCGTGCCTTCATCCAGCTGCAGCCAGAAACGCGCCGCACCATAACCTTCTTGAAGGTCGAACGGGTATGAAATCCATTTGCGCCAGGCCGCGATGTCGGTACCTTCGACCTTGGCATATAACGTGCCATTCCAGTCCTGGGGCTGGCTGATATCCTTACCGTACAAATTGCCACGAATATCGATAGGCGCCGATGAGCCAGCAGAAGGTAGGGCACGCAGGCCAAACATGTGATGGCCGATCAAACCTTTCCAGGCCGGGCTGACTACACGCAGATTAAGCTGGGTCAGGCTGAGAGGTGGCGCATTGCGCAACTCGTCTTCCCAGATGACGCTGGCATCCTGTACATCGATTTGCGACTGGCGCAATGCCCAGTTGGCAAATTGCGGACGCGAAGGGCCACCCATCGCCATGCCTGCCACATACAGGATGCCTTGTGTATCCCGGCGGATGGTGAGTTCGGGTTGATAGATTTCAATGCTGGAGAGTCTGGGTTCGAGCAGCGGGATGCTGAGCCAGGACAGGCTGGCTTCGACGTGGCCCAGGCTAAGGGCGGGGCGCTCCTCCGCATCATGAATATCGACACGATACAAGCTGAGGTGCGGGTTGAGACCATCCCAGCTGGCCTTGATTTCACCAATGCTGACTTTTTGTCCCATGGCGGCAGTGGCGCGTGTTTCGATATCCACGCGATATTTGTCTATGTTGGGCAACACCAGATAACGCATGCTCAGCACCGCAGCCGCAAATGCAAAGATGGCGAACCACAGGGTGAGCAGGGTAAATCGGTAAACCCAAAACAGAGACTTTTTGACCATAATCTTTCAAAGACGTACCCGTTAGCCGGTACGTATAGAGGGAGCGGTTCGCCGCAATGCTAACAACCTGTGAGTATTTCATTTCCAGTGCAGCTTGGTCAACGTTTTAGGCGATTAAATTGGCCGTTTGGAGCGGGTTTCCGCCACTTTTGTTGGATAAGGCGGAAGCGGGAATACCCTGATTCATTTAAAATGACGCCTTTGGCCTTTTGACAAGGCATAGCAGATAAAGAGACCAGATTGATTCAATTCAAGAATCTCCACCTTACACGTGGCGTAAAAGTGCTAATTGAAGATGCCAGCTTTCAGCTGCATCCCGGTCATAAAGTAGGTTTGACAGGGGCTAATGGCGCCGGAAAATCCAGCGTGTTTGCCATGTTGCGTGGCGAACTGCATGCAGAGTCTGGCGATTTGGAGATTCCTCCACACTGGGTGATCGCCCATGTGGCACAGGAAACGCCCGCGCTACCGGATGCCGCTATCGAATTTGTGCTGGATGGCGATGCCGAGTTGCGTCGTCTGGAGCATGAAGTGAAGGCCGCCGAAGAAGCGCAGGATGGAGTGCGTCTGGGCGAATTGCATGCCCGTCTGGGGGAGATAGGCGCCTATGCTGCCCGCGCTCGGGCGGCTGAGCTAATGGATGGCCTTGGCTTTACTTCGGCGGACCTTGAACGTCCGGTATCGGATTTCTCGGGTGGCTGGCGTGTGCGCTTGAATGTAGCACGCGCCTTGATGTGCCGGTCAGATCTACTGTTGTTGGATGAGCCCACCAACCACCTGGACCTGGATGCCGTGATCTGGCTGGAAAGCTGGCTGAAAAGTTATCCGGGTACCTTATTGCTGATCTCGCACGACCGCGATTTTCTCGATGCCATCGTCAATCACATTGCGCACATCGAGCAGCAGAAATTTACGCTCTACCGCGGCGGCTATTCCGATTTTGAACGGCAGCGTGCCGAACGGCTGGCGCAACAGCAGTCGGTATATGAGCGTCAGCAACGCGAAGTCGCACATCTGCAAAGCTATATTGACCGTTTTCGTGCCAAGGCCACCAAGGCGAGACAAGCCCAGAGCCGCATCAAGGCGTTGGAGCGCATGGAGCTGATTAGCGCGGCACATGCAGATAGTCCTTTTGGTTTCGAGTTCCGCGCGCCGCTCGCAACGCCTGACCCCTTGCTGGTGCTGGATGACATGGCGGCAGGCTATGCTGACAAGACCGTGCTGGATGACATTGTCCTGACCATACGGCCCGGCGAGCGAATTGGCTTGCTGGGCCGTAATGGCGCAGGGAAGTCCACCCTGATCAAGCTCTTGTCCAACAGCATGCCTGCGCTGGGCGGCAAACGGGTTGAGGGCAAGGATCTGAGCATAGGTTATTTTGCCCAGCACCAGTTGGAACAGCTGCGCGCCGATGAATCGCCATTGCAGCACATGTTGCGACTTGATCCGCAAACCCGGGAGCAGGAACACCGCAATTACCTGGGCGGTTTCGATTTTCGCGGCGACATGGCCAGCACGCCTTGCGGCACATTTTCTGGCGGTGAAAAGTCACGACTCGCGCTGGCGCTGCTGATCTGGACACGCCCCAATCTGTTGTTGCTGGATGAGCCTACCAACCACCTGGACCTGGAAATGCGCCACGCGCTGACAGTCGCCTTGCAGGCCTATGAAGGCGGTGTGGTGCTGGTGTCGCATGATCGCGCTTTGCTGCGCGCGACATGTGATCGCTTTATCCTGGTGGCCGATGGCAAGGCGCAGGTGTTTGATGGCGATCTGGAGGATTACCGGATCTGGCTGGCCGAGCAGAAAGCGCAGGACAAGTTGCGTGCGCAGCCGCCACAGGTTGAGATCGCCAAAAAGAACGACAAGGCTCAGAGCAAGGCAGACCGTCAGGCCAGACTGGCTGAACGGCGTCCATTGACTAAAGAAGCCGAGCAGCTGGAAAGCCGCATGGCCGATTGGCAGGAGCAGAAAGTGGCGCTGGAAGCGCGCCTGGCCGATGACGAACTTTACAGTGCCAGCGACAAGACCGAACTGCAGCAATTACTGAAAAAACAGTCTGAGCTCACGCAACAGATCGAAACAGCCGAAGAACGCTGGCTGGATGTCATGTCGCAGCTGGAAAGCATGCCGGCAGCATAAGTGGCTGCCCAACTTCATACTCATAGAATTCATATTCATAGCACTCACGGAAAAATACCATGCAATACTCTCAACGATTAAATCTGCTGTATGGCATTGCGCTGCATGAAATGGGCGGCGATGCCGGGTCTGTCAGTGTGGATGACGGCGATGTGCAGGATGCTGCACATTTTCTGGCGTGTTATCTCACCGTCAAGGCGATTCAGCTGGCCGAGCGTTCCCCGGCGGACGAGCGTCTTGAAAACTTTGACATGCTGAGTGTCTATCAGGCTTATGCGATGCTGGTATACACCTATCTTGTATTGCCTCTGGGCGATGAAGGCGTGCAGCCGGATTTCCAGAAAACCGCGGTAACCATTGCCAAGTCCCTGTTTGTCGAGCTGTCGGAAGATGAATGGCTGGAAATCATCGAGTCCGGGCAACATAAATACCAGTTGATCGGCGATGCGGAAGCCGAGCACTGGATGAACTATCGGCAGGATCTGGATAAGGCCGTAGTCGCGTTTGTCGTAGCAGGAACGGATGAGAATGCGCCATTCAGCTCAGAGGAAATTCTGCCTATTTTCGGGACCATGTTGAGCATGCTTTGCGAGGCGTTTGAAAGCTTATAAAGCGTATGCGCTGATGCCGGCGGGCATGTCCTTGCCTTATCTATCCGCATAAAGACGGGACAAAAAAAGCGCAGCCCCTTTGAAGGCTGCGCTTTTTTGTTGCCAGCGACCTGCTGCTTAGGCCGAATAGGACATGCTGGACGTATTGCTGTCATTCAGTCCATACGCAGAAATCAATTGCTGGATCTGCTGCGTGATCTGACTCATGGCGGAATTGCTGGAAGAGGTGCTGCTGGACTGTGTGCTATCCGAACTGGCCGGATTGTTTTTTTCGGTGGATTCCTTGTAAGCCATGGCTTCCTGCATGGTCACCTTGCCATCCTGATTGGTATCGGCGGCTTCAAAATTTTCCGAAATATCCGTCATCAGGCTGGAAAGCTTGCTGTCATCCGTGCTGGATGCAATGCTGGTCATCTCATCCTTGGTGAGGCCGGTGTCTTCCTTGCCTTCGCCGCCTTTGGGTGGTGGCGGTGGCATGCCCTGCGGACCGCCAGATCCACCCATACCACCTTGCATGCGCATGCTGTCAAACTGGCTATTGAGTCCGCTAAGAAGATTGTCGATGCCGGATGTCATTTCGTCTTTGGTAATCTTGCCATCGCTGTCACTATCAAGCGCGCTGAAAAGATCATCGACGTTACTGCTGCTGGCATCCGAGCTAATGGAAGAAAACGCCGATTCAAGATCGGTTTTTTCTATATAGCCCTGACTTTTGGTGTCCAGCTTTGAAAACAGGCTACTGGCAATTTGTGATGTTGAAACGCTAGATATCATCATTGTTCTCCTTGTTGTTTTTACTGCTCCCCCCGGAACAATGTGGACACAAGGATATGGCAAGCCATACCGTGTCCACATGGACTAGTATCGACCATCGCGCGCCATTTTTTCGGCTTGCAAGTGTTAAGTTGGGTAAAACAATGTTAAGGGGAAAATCCCGCTAAATCAGGATGATAAAGCGGGTTTGTGAAAAACTTCTAGCGAATTCAGATCATGGTCAGTGCTGGTTTTTTGCTGGTATGCGGTGTGAATTTTACCGGCTCTTGAGGCCTGTTTTTGCTGAACTGGGCTTTGGTATCTTCGATTTGTTTACGTTGTTCAGCGGTCAATATGCCATTGATCTTGAAGTCATTGCGCACACGGGACAGCACAAGCTGTTTTTCGATTTCACTCAGTTTTTCAGCCAGTTGCTGGGCCTTGCGCTCATCAAAGGTGCTGGCCCTGGATAGGGCGTCCAGTTCTTCCATGGCATGATGACGCTGTTTTTGTTGTTCGCGCAGCGTGGGTATCTGGTCATGCATCAAGGCGAATATCTGATCTTCCTGGGCTTCGCTCAGATTCACCCCACGCAGGTAAGGGGGCAAGCCGGGTGCTGTCTTGTTGTCCGGCATGGGTGGCCCCATGTGGCGTTCAATTCCCGGCGCAGGCGGGTCCTGCAGCAACGGTTGTGCTTGCAGCAATAATGGCAGGCCAAGGCCAAGCAGGCCGACGGCCAATGTGAGTTTATATAATGTGCTAGTGTTCATGATCTCTCCTGAGCTGATGGGATGCCGGTCATCCTTGCCGACAACTGCCTTGCCATTTTGCAGAATTCTGCTGTAAACCTCTGTTAAATAGAGGTTAATTTAGGTAAACCTGCATGCTCTTTTGTATGTAAAAATAGGTAAAAGGCTGGCTCTGCCGTTGTCGCGCGCAGGGGTCGCTCGTTATCATCCTTAAATGATTAAAAACAGGAATGATGTTTACGCCATGAATAAAGTCTTGCTGATTGACGACGACGTTGAATTGGTCGGCATGCTGAAGGAGTACCTTGAGCAGGAAGGCTTTGATCCAACGGTCGCTTATGACGGTGAATCCGGCGCAGCGCATGCGCTGAGCGACACGTATGACCTGATCCTGCTCGATGTGATGATGCCCAAGATGAATGGCATTGATGCCTTGCGCGCCATTCGGGCCGAAAAAAATACCCCGGTATTGATGCTGACTGCCAAGGGCGAAGATGCGGATCGTATTGTTGGACTTGAGCTGGGGGCTGATGATTATGTACCCAAGCCATGTACGCCCAGGGAAATTGTCGCCCGTGTGCGTGCCATTCTGCGCAGAACCCAGCCTGCCGATAACGCACAGCCTGTGCAGATTACCGTTGGCGCCTTGACCTTATGGCCTGAACAACGGCGCGTCGAGTGGTCCGGCAATGTGCTGGAACTCACCAGTACCGAATTCAATCTGCTGGAAGTCCTGGTTCGTCACGCGGGCCGGGTCGTCAGCAAGAGTGATCTCTCCCTGCAAGGCCTTGGGCGCCCACTTGCCCGTTTTGACCGCAGCATCGATGTGCACCTCAGCAGCATCCGCCAGAAAATCGACGCCTATGCGAATGGTCGACACTACATACAGACGGTTTATCGTATGGGTTATCAGCTCGTTCGCGAATAATTATGGGGCGGCTTTACTGGAAGTTCTTTTTCTTTTTCCTCTTCGCGCAACTGACCTCTGTATTTGGGGTCGGTCTGGCCGTATGGGCACATAATCGCAGCCTGGAGAATTCCCGCTCCCTGATTGAAGCAAGTCCACCTGCAATGTCGGTGCTGGCTGCGGCGTCTGCCACGCTTGAACACGGCGGCGTGAATGCGACACGCAAAATGCTGGAAGGGTGGCCGCAACGTCGAATGCCCCAGATTTACGTTGTCAACGAGGTGGGCGAAGATCTGCTTAAGCGTGGTGTATCTCCCGAGTTGCTGCAGTTAGCCACTTCAGAGCTGGGTAAAGATGAGGCCGTTCGCAGCGTGCTCGCTGATGATGGCCATCGCTATATGTTGTTTGTACCTGCACGTTCGCGCGGAGGCCAACTGCCTGAACATGAGGGAATGGGTGGCCCCGACGGACCACCCCCTGATATGCAGGACGGTGCCATGCGCCCACCTCCGGGCGAACGCATGAATGACAGGCCGCCACCCCAGTTTAACGGTCCCATGCGGTCGCGGTTCTGGCGGGTGTTCCCCCTGGTGCCGCTGTCTGCTGGGGTGATTGCTAGTCTGGTGTTTGCCGCCTTGCTGGCATGGTATTTCTCCAAACCCATACGCAGTTTGCGCCGCGCCTTTATTACGGCGACGGAAGGCGACCTGGAAGTGCGCGTGGCGGGTGCCATGGGGCACAGGCGAGATGAATTGAGTGATCTTGGCCGTGATTTCGACACCATGGCATCGCGCTTGGGCGCTCTGCTGCAAGGGCAATCCCGGCTGTTGCATCACGTTTCTCATGAATTGCGTTCACCGCTGGCGCGCATGCAAATGGCGATAGGCCTTGCCCGCCAGAGCCCGGAAAAAGTCAGCAGCTCGCTTGAGCGTATTGAGCGGGAGTCTATCCGCATGGATAAGCTGGTAGGGGAGTTGCTGGCATTTTCGCGCCTGGAATCTGGCGTTACCAATATCCATAAAGAGCGTCTGGAACTCAGCGATTTGCTGTTCACGCTGGCGGAAGACGCCCAGTTTGAAGCCAAAGAACGCAAGATCGAGGTGCGATTGCTGCCGCACGATGACTTCATCATGGAGGCGCAGCCTGATCTGTTGCATCGGGCATTGGAAAATATCGTGCGCAATGCGCTCAAATATGGTCCTGATGGCAGCGATGTCGATATTGACGTCACGAGCGATCCGGCAACACATATGGTACTTATCCGAATTCGCGACCAGGGCATGGGTGTCGCGCCGCATGAACTGGAAACCATCTTTCAACCGTTTTACCGTGCCAATTCAGGGCTGGGGTCAGATGGCCATGGCATTGGTCTTGCGCTGGCCAAGCAGGTGGTTGAAATGCATGGCGGCAAAATTTCTGCACGCAATATTTCTCCTGTGGGTTTTGAGGTTGCGGTGCAATTGCCCTATCTGGACTAGCCCGAGCTAAGCTTCTGCAATAACGTTGTACCTCGATACACATTGCCTGGCGAACTTGCGTCAGGCAATTTCTGCACCGCCTCCATCTATTTAGTATTTCATTTTTTCTGGACGAACATGGCCTGCGACCTCTGATCGCAGCTTCATCCGGCAAAGTCTTTTTTTAGTCCATACGAATCAATGGCTTGATCTTGTTTTTCGCTTGTCTCCCGCTTGCCCATGGGTATGTTTCCTCCTCTGAATTTTCCTGCTGATGCAGTTCCATATAGCACCTTGAGCCAATGGTTGAGGTGTGAATCTGCTGCTAGCCTTTCACTTGTTTTTCGCAATGCTCCAGTGCGCAGCCGGCCTGGCTTGCATTGCGCTATGCATGGCAAATCCATAATAAAAGTGATGAAGGTTGTTTTACCGGGTTGTGCATCCACCAGCATTCATGATGGCTGGATACGCAAATAACTATAAAGCAGGTTCACAAGCGTCTATAGGGGTTCATATGAGTATTACACAAGTTAAAACGCTGCCCTTGCTCCAAGGGCTCCCTCAGCCATTGCTGGATGAGTATTCCCGATATTTCAGGATGTTTCGCATCGAGAAAAAGCATTTTGTATGTCATAAAGGGGATGAGGCCAATGAGTTGTTTTTCTTGCTGAGTGGTCGCCTCATGGTGGTGGATATTTCGCTGGAGGGCCGCCAGACCGGGCTTAACTTCATCGCTCCGGGTGATTATTTTGGAGAGTTGTCGGTATTGGATGATCTGCCTCGTCCAGCTTCCATTGTTGCGGTTTCAGAGTCCCTCATCGCGGCCTTACCCAAAAGCAAGGTCAACAGCCTGGTCAACCATGTTCCAAAGGTTGCCGAGCGCATGTTGAAGGATATGTGCCATCGCATGCGAATGGTGACGGATCTTCGTTGTTTGCTGGGCGTGCCAAATGCATATAGTCGTGTTTTTTTACTGATTTCCCGCATGGCAAAAAATCAGCCATATGTCGATCATTTCCCCTCGCACCAGCAGGTGGCTATCATGGTTAACACGAGCCGCGAAACCGTCTCACGCGCCCTCGGTTTACTCGTGACTGAAGGTGTGATCGAGAAGGAAGGCATGCGCCTGATCGTCAAAAATCCTGCCGCCCTGCATCAGATGGCGAGTGATTTCATGATCTCTGGATCAAAAGTCTGACGGCGGGAATCAGGCCAATATTTACCGGGTGCGTGTGGCAGTGACTGCGGGAAAGTGGAGAGGATTGCCTCTGGGTGAGGCAATCCAATGAGAGTGGATGGAGGGAGTGGGGTGACTTAATGTTTTTTTGACACATGGAGTCTTAACGTTAGCGGAGCACCCACAAGGTGACGCATTAGAGTATGATTTACGTTCGATAGTGGCCTGAATCGGGCTTTTGCCATCTAACCGACATACTCTACAGGAGGTCACGTGACACGTTTTATCGTATGTATTTTCGCTTTGTTTCTCTCTTTTCAATCGCTGGCAGCGGAAAGTGCGCCCACCGATGAGTCGATTAAAAATCTGCTGGATGCCATGAATGCCAAGCAGATGCTGGAAAAAATCCGGGCACAAAATGCAAGCTCGGTTAAAGCCTCGATTCTTGGGCAATTGGGCGGAAAGCAATTGAACCCGCAACAGGAAAAAGTCTT
>DATMSO010000013.1:0-8086 GCA_035565335.1 Methylovorus sp. | reverse complement strand
CCCGTTGATGGACGTGCCGCCATTGGGGTGGATAACCTGGCCGCTGATATAGGATCCATCATTAGACGCCAGAAACACATACGCTGGCGCTACTTCGCTAGGCTGGCCAGGGCGACCCATAGGCGTATCGTGGCCGAACTTTTCCACCTTTTCGGCGGAGAAACTGGCAGGGATCAAGGGTGTCCAGATTGGCCCAGGCGCTACGGCATTCACCGTAATGCCTTGCTCGCTCAACTGTTGCGACAGCGAACGGGTGAAGGCAACGATGGCACCTTTGGTAGCGGAATAGTCCAGCAATACCGGGTTGCCCTTGTAGGCGGTGACAGAAGCGGTATTGATGATGCGGCTGCCTTCCTTTAAATGCGGCAGCGCGGCCTGCGTGAGGTAAAACATGCCGAACACATTCACCTTGAAGGTCTGCTCCAGCTGCGCTGGGGCAATATCTTTCAGGCTGCTCTGCTCGAACTGCTGGGCAGCATTGTTAACCACGATGTCCAGGCGGCCGAATTTATCCATCACTTGTTGCACCACTTGGCTGCAGAAGTCGACATCGCTGATATCGCCCTGGAAGACTTCACCATAGACGCCGTAATCACTCAGGATATCCAGTGTCTTATAGGCATCTTCTTCCTCGGCATCGGTGTAATAAATGATGCCGACATTGGCACCTTCTGCCGCGAAATGCACAGCCACGGCGCGGCCTATGCCGCTATCGCCGCCGCTGATCAGCGCGACTTTGCCTTTGAGTTTTTCACTGGCCTTATAACCGGGGTCGATATACTGGGGACGCGGCTCCATATCCTCTTCACGGCCCGGCTGCTGATGCTGTTGCTGCGCGGGCTGCTGCATATTGCGATGGTCGTGGTCAGAAGTGCCGGAAAGTTGTTGGTCTGTTGGCATGATGAAATCTCCTGTAACAGAATGAATGGGAGAAATCAGCTTAAAGCAGTCCGCCCCCGCTGGCTGTCAGGATGCATGCGAAAGCCTTGTAAGAATATATGGGGGTAACTTTCAGCGTGGCTGAAAGATGTAATTGGGTGGCAACCATTCCTGGCGTAAGGCGTACATGATCAGCTCCCGCCGATCGTGCAGCTGCATTTTGCGCATGATGTTGGACTTGGTCACGCTCACCGTGCTGGAGCTGATTTTCAGTTCATTCGACATGGACTTGGTGGTCATGCCTTTGATGGTTTTGAGGAAAATCTGCATCTCACGTGAAGAAAGCCGCTTGGGATAACGTGATTTATCAACAGCTTGCGCGCCAGAGTTCATCACGGCTGGGAAGTAAGTACCACCGCCCAGTATCGCCTGTATGGCTTTGCAGAGCTCGGCGTAATCCGCATCTTTGGTCAGATAGCCTTCGCATCGGATATCCATGAAATGGTCAGCATATTTGGCATGTGCCGGCCCATTGACCACCAGCACGGGAATTTTGGGGAACAGTTGCTTGATATCCAGCAAGGCTTCCAGGCCATTTTTAGTGGGCTTGGAAATGTCCAGAATCACCAGATTGACCCGCTTCTGCCGGATAATGCTTTCTGCCTCGACCACGCTCATGGCCTGGTCGACAACATAATCCTTGCGGGTATTGCTGATAAGTTGGCACAACAGCTTACGAGTGCCAGAGAAACCATCCACGACTATCATGTGTTTCATAAGACCTTGTATGTACGTTGTGAAGATGGATTTACTCTAACCAATATTTGAGCTCATCTGCATAAGGAAATCCTTATTCAAGTGTAGGACTCTCTTTATGCGGACATGAAAAAAGCAAGGCATACGCCCTGCTTTCCTCTTCACAGGTTTACCAATTACGGATTCAGTGTGGGCTAGGAGTGCTGACCACCCTTGCGGCCGGCTTCGCGTCCGGACTGGGAGTCAAATTGATGGGCAGTGCCCTTGCGGTGAGCGGCTTGACCACCCTTTTGCCCGGCTAGACGGGCCTCTTGCGAGGTGAATTCGTGGGCTGAGCCCTTCTGATGGGCAGCCTTGCCGCCCATGCTGGCGATTTCACGCTGTCTTGCCGCATCCATTGCGGCAAACCCGCGGTTGCTTGAGTTTTGAGCCATGATGTGTCTCCTTTAAGCAATGATGAAAGAATCTCTCCAACAGGAAAGTGCTTTCAGCTTAGGGAGTCTGCACGGCCATCGGCATAAGCGCCTGTCCTAATCGCAGGTCAGACGTTTTAAAAAGCCCCGGCGCCAGCCAGGCGTGGGTTAACTGCCGCTGATCATGCCGCCTGCGACATTGATCAAGAGGCCTATAAACGCCACATTGAAGATGAAACTGAGCATCGCCTGCGCGGTGACAGCCTTGCGCATGCTGGTGCTCATGACGGCAACATCCGAGGTCTGCGCCGCCACGGCGATGGTGCTGCTGAAGTACAGAAAATCCCAGTAGCTTAGCTCCTTGGCGTCATCCGGGAATTTCAGCGGTCTGTGTTTGCTGTCAGAAAGATAATACGAGTGTGCGTAATGCAGGGTAAACACCATGCCTACCAGCAGCCAGGAGCCGACAATGGTGATGGCGGTAAGCCCATAATGCAGCACACGCTCGGTGCGGCGCACATCTTCCAGCGACGCCAGCTCCAGACCAATGGCAAACAGGCTCAGCACCGAACCCAGGCAGAGAACGGCCAGAATCAGCATGGCGCCTTTGTCTTCCTGCTCGGCAATGTTGCGGATATCTTCATGGCTGGTATGCGAGATCAGCCAGATAATCAGCATCAGGTAAAACCACACCACGCCATTCCATGTCACCAGCACCCGGGTCACCGGGTCCCAGTCAAAGGGTAGCAGCAGGCCCATGGCCAGCCCGGCAATCAGCGCCAGCAACAGGCGAGGACGACGTCTTAAGGACTCAGGAATCACCATGCGCATGTAAGTTCGCTCGTAATGAAGTGGCTGGGAGGGGCCGGTGCGCCTAATCCATATCGGCAGAGTCACACTAGGTCAATGACGGCTCATCGGTTCGCACGCATGCGAACTTACTGCCTTATTCACCGCACCGGCAGGGCATTCTACCCGCTATTGCCGATCAAATACCAGATTGAGGGTGACCGGCACGGCAGTGCTGATGGCAGGCAGTTGCGCCACTTCGCGCAGCTTTTCGATACCGGCCACCAGATCAAAACTGCTGGCGTCGACAATCACCGGCTGCACGGTGCTGATCAGCAATTTATTATTGCTGAGGCTGGTCACGCGCACCTTGCTCGTGAGTTCGATATTTTTGCCGTGCAGGTCCAGGCTGAATTTAAGGTTCTCGATGCGGCTGGTGCCTGGCGGTAAGCTGGTGTAATCGTTGGCGGGCGTTTTGCCACTGACGGAGGCACTGGGGAACATGGCCGTATCAAACAGCATGCTGCGCATGCGCTCATCGCGCACCGCGATACCGGTATCCACGCTGGCGAGCTTGATGCTGAGGCTGAATGCGCCGGCATCACTGATACTGCCACTCAGCTCCTTGAAGTGATGCGTTTCGGCGATGCTGTTCTTTTTGATGGAAACAAAACTGAGATCCGAGGCTTGGGGGTTCAGCAGCCAGTCAGCATGGGCTGGCAGTGAAAATGCGGCCAGCGAAACCAGCGCCAGCGGCATGAGGACGGATGTAAAGCGAGAAGAAACGACAGACATGAAAGGCTCCGATCAAGCGGGTGAATAGGGATGCTCGCCAACCGGATACCACGCTTCAGATACGCTTGACTGCCTTAGCCAGATAAAACCACTCTTGCCCGCAAGCCGCGTCAGGATTGGGAAACAGGATATAACCGCCCTCTTCTGCATACACGTCTTCGCCATCGCCGCGCGTACCAATCAGCTCGCCTGCCTGCACAGCATCAAAGCTGCGCCAGACCTTGACGAAGGTATCCTGATCACTGGCACGATCTACGACCTCGTAAATACGCAATGATTCCGCCGTGCTCACGGGCTGTGGTGGCGCCTCGCCGGATATTTGCAGATACGCCAGGGTATTGAGAATGGCGCGATAAGCCACTTCCGGTGCGGCGGGGTCATCATGCTGACCGCATTCGAGCGTGAGGCCATAGCCACCCACCGTACGCATGTACTCCGTGGTGCCTACGCCATAGCGCAGCTCAGCATCGCCCGCCGGCGCCGCTTCCGGGTTGGCAGCCTGACGACGTGCCACGCCCCTGGCATAGGTATCCAGCCAGCCATCGACAAAGCGCTGCACGCCCAGGTGGCGCGCCAGCCCTTCTTCTTTTTCGGCATGAGCAAAAGGCTCCAGCGGACCGCTGTTATCGAGCGGGCCCATGAGGGCAAACGGCTCGCCATCGGTATGAAACGAGTGCAGATCAAGCAAGACCTCATGCTGCGCCAGCAAGGGGCACAGCCAGTTGGCGATATGATCTTCAAACTCCACCGGCTTGGGCGTGGGGAACAGATGGCGGTTGAGGTTGCGATCGCCCGTGCGCCGGTGATGCTGGTAAGCCAGGGGATTGGTGATGGGCACAAAGGTGACCGCGCCGCGCAGAATGGCAATGCGGCCATCGGCAATCTCCTCCAGCACGCGCTTGATCGCCTGGGTGCCGCAGGTCTCATTGCCATGCACGGCCCCCAGCACGATCAGCCTGGGGCCGACCGCTGGCGCCTGAAAAGTTTGCGTATGAAAGTACATGGGAGAAATATCCATTGATTAATTGCCCTGCCTCGCCGCTGGCCGCCAGCGACGCAACAACAGGGCATTGCTGACAACACTGACCGAGCTGAACGCCATGGCAGCGCCTGCGATCACCGGATTGAGTAAGCCGAAGGCTGCAAGCGGAATACCGATAACGTTGTAGATAAAGGCCCAGAACAGGTTTTGCCTGATTTTGCCATAGGTGCGGCGCGAAATGTCGATGGTATCGGCCACCAGCGCGGGATCCGAGCGCATCAGGGTCACGCCTGCTGCATGCATGGCGACATCGGTACCGGAGGCCATGGCAAAGCTGATATCGGCTGCCGCTAGCGCCGGGGCATCGTTGATACCATCCCCCACCATGGCTACCACAGGGTAGCGTTTTTTGAGATCAACAATGCAGGCGGCTTTGGTTTCAGGCGTCTGCTCCGCCAGCACGGTCTGTATGCCGACAAGCTCAGCCACATATTGCGCACTGCGAGGGTTATCGCCGGTGAGCAATACGCTGGCGACATGCAGGCGATGCAGGCTGGCAACGGCTTGCGCGCTGATGGCCTTGATCTGGTCACCAAAAGCCACCATCCCCAGCAACACCACCCGGCCGGCGTTACCGGTGGCCAGCCACGATACGGTATGGCCCTGCGCTTGCAAGGCATTGGCACTTTCCTGCCATGGCGCGAGATCCACCCCTAGGGCCTGCATCCAGCGGCCATGGCCCAGATACACCGTGCGACCTTCCACCTCACCTTGCAGCCCCTGGCCGACCTTTTCCTGTAATTGCGTCACCGCGGGCAGGGTAATCTGCTGCTCGCTGGCTGCCGTCAGCAAAGCCACGCCCAGCGGATGGCGGCTGCCTTGCTCCAGGCTGGCCGCCAGACGCAACAATGCCTGCGTATGCTGTGGGTCATCGCCCTCCACCGCCCGGGTCGCCATCAAACGCGGTTTGCCTTCGGTAAGCGTGCCGGTTTTATCAAACACCACGGCAGAAATCTGATGCGCGAGCTCCAGCACCTGGGCATCCTTGATCAGTATGCCATGCTTGGCGGCAATGCCGGTGCCCACCATGATGGTGGTCGGCGTTGCCAGCCCCAGTGCGCACGGGCAGGCAATCACCAGCACCGCCACCGCATTGAGAATCGCCTGCTCGCCGCTCGCTCCCGCGAGCCACCAGCCCAGCAAGGTGATGAGCGCAATGACCAGCACCACCGGTACAAACACCGCGCTGACCTTATCCACCAGCCGCTGAATATCCGGTTTGGCGACCTGGGCATCTTCCACCAGCCGGATAATGCGTGCCAGCGTGGATTCAGCACCGATGGCGGTGGTTTTCACGCACAGCAGGCCATCGAGGTTATAAGCGCCGCCGGTGACATGATCGCCCACCCGCTTATGCAAAGGCATGCTTTCGCCGGTGATCAGCGCCTCATCCACCTGGCCTTCGCCCTCCTGCACCACGCCATCCACCGCAATGCGTTCGCCTGGTTTCACGATCACCAGATCGCCCAGGCGAACCTGCGCCAGCGGAATGCTCTGCTCCTTGCCATCGCGCCGCACAATGGCGGTATCCGGGCGCAAGGCCTGCAAGGCGCGGATGGCCTCGGTGGTCTGGCGCTTGGCACGGCCTTCCAGCCATTTGCCGAGCAACACCAGCGTGATGACGGCGCTGGCAGCTTCAAAATACAGATGCGCATGGCCCATCAGCAGCATATACACGGACAAGCCATAGGCCGCGGTCGTGCCCAATGCCACCAGCAAATCCATATTGCCGTTGCGGTGCAAGACCGCTTGCCATGCGGAACGGTAGAACGATGCACCTAGCCACAGCTGCACCGGTGTAGCCAGCAGCCACTGCAGCCAGCCGGGGAGATTGATATAGATGCCGAAGACCATCAGCAACATGGGCAAGACCAGCGGCAATGTGAAGGCAGCGGCGGTCGCGACTTTCCAGCCACTATGCGTCTCGGTCGCGGATGAAAAGGTGGACTCGGCCTTGAGCACTATAGCCTCATACCCTGCCTTACTCACCGCCTGCACAATACGCTCAGGCGCGGTGGGCGTGGAGAAACGGACATGCGCCCGCTCGGTCGCCAGATTGACCGCCACGGCATTCACGCCTTCCACTTTGAGGATGGCCTTTTCCACGCGGGCAACACAGGAGGCGCAGGTCATGCCGCTGATGGCGACATCAAGCTCGGTTAAAGGGGTATTGGCTTCCGACATGTACTTCCCACATCCATTGAATTAAGGCATGGCGCCTGTCTTAAGGATACACTGCGGCCGCGCTGCTGACGACCTTTGCGGAGAGAGATAGGGCCCATGGGATGGTAGATATTGCATGCCGCGTCATGCTGGCCTGACTGTATCAGGGCACACGCGATAGACGCGTTGCGCATAGGAAAGATTAAAAGGGAGGTCTATAAATGCAAAACGGCCCATACGGGCCGTTTCTCAATTCAGGGCTATTACGCCTTCTGAATGTTCGATGCCTGCTTGCCCTTAGGACCAGTCGTGATGTCGAAACTCACGCGCTCGTTTTCCTTCAGACTCTTGAAGCCATTGCTGGCAATGGCCGAGAAGTGCGCAAACAAGTCTTCGCCTCCATCGTCCGGGGTAATAAAGCCAAAACCTTTTGCATCGTTAAACCACTTCACGGTACCTGTTGCCATTTGCTGTCTCCTGCACTTGATAAAAACATCGCCAAACGGTGACGATGGGATGAAATAAAACGTACTACACCGCCAGTGTAGGCCATATTGCCCCTTCTGCCATACAGATTTTTCTGAATCATGTGTAGGAGAAATCTTTCAAGTGGGGCTTTTTTCCGCTGACAGCCCATTCTGACGCCTGTTTCAGCCATTTGAGGACATCTTGGTCAGAGCGTGCTGGCTACCATGCACAAGTGATCAATTGATCCAAATACAGCATAAAAAACCAATAAACGAAAGGAATCACAATGAATTGGGACCAAATCGAAGGCAACTGGAAACAACTGACAGGCAAAGTACGTCAGCAATGGGGAAAACTCACCGATGATCATCTGGAAGAAATCAAAGGCGACAAAGACATGCTGGTCGGCAAGCTGCAAGAACTCTATGGCATCTCCAAAGAGGAAGCCGAAGACCAGATCGAAAAGTTTCGCAATCAATAATCATTGCGTCACCCCCTTTTACACTGGAGCACATCATGAATACAACGCACAACATCGCATGGGCCGGCCTGCTGACTATCCTGCTTACTGGTCAGGCCTGGGCTCAGATCATTACCAAAGCCGAATATGAAGAAGGCAAGACCCGTATTAATGCGGCTTACGATCAGGAGAAAAAAGCCTGTAGCAAACTCTCTGGCAACCAGGAAGATGTTTGCAAGGTAGAAGCGAAAGCCAACCGCGAAGCCGGCCTCGCCGATCTGGATGCCAGCCTCAAAGGCACTCTGGATGCCCGTATTTCGG
>DATMSO010000012.1:0-15476 GCA_035565335.1 Methylovorus sp. | reverse complement strand
AAACTCTCCAGCACCAACATGATGCTTGCCCGCTTTCGCTTCGACGACTGCGCCATTCTGAACATGCTGACCAGCTACACCAAGGATCGTCACCTTGCCAGCGCGCATGCCGCCATCCTGATGGCAGGCCAGGCGCCTGAGGCAATGGCTTAAGGTTTTTATAAACAAGGACTTATCAAATTGTTTATGATGCATTCCGGGTAAGCGCTAAAGTTTTTTTCAGGCGTGCCGTAATGGAAGTGTGTGTAGTAAATCGTGTGTGTGTCAGGCTGCTTTTAGCGCCTACCCGATGTGTGCAGTAGAGCAGTAATACTTATAGTGCTTTGATTTTAAAAGCCTTAAGTCAAAAATCAGTCAAGTATCCCAGCCGGATGTAGGCGTTTGTAAGACAAACGCCTACATTTGCGCGTCTTCGCGTCTTACGCAAAAAACCGACAGACTCCAGTTATGCCCAGGGCCCTTTAAGTTCAAAGTACGTCTCACGCGCCCCACACACAGCGCACACACACACGAGGGACCCAAAATGACTGAAAAAGACATGATGTCTGACATCAAAGATGCCAACCTGAGCTACCTGATGCTGGCTCAGCAAATGATACGTTCCGACAAGGCCACCGCCATTTTCCGCCTGGGCGTCAGCAAAGAAATCGCTGATGTTCTGGAAAGCCTGACCACCGCTCAGCTGCTTAAACTCTCCAGCACCAACATGATGCTTGCCCGCTTTCGCTTCGACGACTGCGCCATTCTCAATATGCTGACCAGCTATACCAAGGACCGCCACCTTGCCAGCGCCCATGCCGCCATCTTGATGGCAGGCCAGGCACCAGAGGCGATGGCGTAAGGTATTAGGTAGCGCCGTTCCGGCAAATTGTTCAAGAAGGCAGGCATTATCATGGAAAAGAAAAGCGTAGTTAACGAAGCACAACAAATCCAGTTGGCGATACAGCTGATCACGCTGGGCGCACGGTTGCAACTGCTGGAATCGCAGACAACCTTGTCCCGTGAGCGCCTGATCAAGTTGTACAAAGAGCTGAAAGGCGTATCGCCACCCAAGGGCATGCTGCCGTTTTCCACGGATTGGTTCCTGACCTGGCAGCCGAATATCCACTCTTCCATGTTCCTGAATATTTACAATTTCATGCGGGAGCATACGGATGTGAATGGCATCACGGCCGTGATCAAGGCCTACCGCTTATACCTGGATGAAACAGGTACCGAAGATCCTGAAGCTGCGGTGCTGTCGCTCACCCGCGCCTGGACTCTGGTAAGATTTGTCGAGAGCAAGATGCTCAAGCTGCAAGCCTGCAGCTGCTGCGGCGGCCACTTTGTGGTGAATGTGTATGACTTGAATCAGCACTTTGCCTGCAGCTTGTGCCATGTACCATCGCGTGCAGGCAAAACCAAAAAAACCAGGGAAATGGCAGCCGCCTGAGGCGCCGGACAAATTCGCGCTGTTGAGTAGGGCATTTCATTCCCACGCCGTGCCGTCCTGCGGGGCAGGCGTTTGATGCGGGGAGTTGAAATGCAAACAGGGAATATCATCAGCAGGCGATGCTGGGGCGTAGCATTTTTGCCCATGCGCGATTATGCTTGCGTCCGTTGCCTGGCGTACCGTATCGTCTCTGCCATGTTGTGTTTTCTGGATGCATGTCTGCGCCCGGAGTTCTCTGGCAGACCGGCAAACCTTATCTCTGTGAGCGCTAAGCCTTCTGGTTTTATTAACTCTCCCAGTTTTATTAAGTCCCCCCGTTTTCTAGTGTTCAGCTTTAAACTCGCCAGCGTTACATTCACCAACTCACAATGCACCCCCATGCCATCTTCATGGCCGGAGCTATTGTCCGGTTCACTTCCTCAAGGCCGAGCCTGATCCATGGCCTCTGAATCCCGTTCCATGTTGCCCGCCACCCGTGCCTTGCTAATTCAAATGGGCATGTTCGGCCTTAATCTTTTACTGGCCCTGCTGTTCAGTCAGCTGACCGGCCTGGCTTACCCAATGTGGCTCTTGGTGCTGCTGCAAGCCGCAGGCGCGTATGTGCTGGCCAGACATTGGGGCATGGCTTCCTGGTGGCGGCTCATTCACCTGCTTTTTCCGCTGGTGGTGTGGGGCATGGCGCAGCTGCATGTGCCTAACTGGGTTTACCTGGTGGGATTTTTATTCAGCCTGATGCTGTTCTGGACCACCTTCCGCACCCAGGTGCCGTTTTACCCTTCGTTTCCGGCGGTGTGGCAGCAAGTGCTGGCGTGGATGCCGCCGCAGCCTGGCTTGCGCATGATCGATATAGGCAGCGGCCTGGGCGACATGGCCATGCACATTGCTAAGGAACGTCCAGATTTCCGCCTGCTCGGTATCGAAGTCGCCCCCTTGCCATGGCTGATCAGCCATGCGCGTGCGCGCTGGCGCGGTTCATCTGCCCGCTTCGTGCTGGGGGATTATCACAAGCTGGATTTCTGCGAATTTGATGTGGTCTTTGCCTATCTGTCGCCCGCGGCCATGCCCGCCCTCTGGCAAAAGGCACGTGCCGAGATGCGCCCCGGCAGCCTGCTGATCAGTTATGAATTTGAAATACCTGGGGTGGTGCCGACCTATCGGCATCCTATTGGCGAAGCGGGGAAGTCTCTCTACGGCTGGATCATGCCGGTCAACCAGACTTGAAGATAAAATCCCCATGCAAGCTTGTCAGGCTAAAGCTTGCATGGGGATCAGCAAGTATGGTCTCGCTGACTAGAAGTCCATCGTCGCCGAGATCATCACGGTGCGTGGCTGGCCAAGATATAGCCAGCTGCCCGAGCTGCTGCTCCAGTAGTCGCGCCCAAACAGATTATTGATCCCTGCCCGGATGACCAATGGTCGGCCAGTGGCTTCTGTCTTGTAGCGCGCACCAACATCCCAACGTGTCCAGCCCGGAATGCTGCGGGTATTGGCTTCATCCAGATATTGGGCGCTGGTTGTCATCATGCGGGCGGTGAGTGTCATGCCTGGCACCCGCGCAAGATCATATTCGCTACCCAGGTTTAGCTGCCAGCGCGAGACATTCGGGGCGGTGTTGCCGTCATAAATATTGCTGCTGGCATGCGTGAGTTTGGGTTGGATGTAAGTCGCCCCGCCCAGCACGCGCACCCCCTGAACCTCGCCGAAAATATTCAGCTCAATGCCACGATTACGTTGTTCTCCCCCCACCTGATAGGTCGAGGTGCCATCGCCATTGGATACCGTTACCCCGCTGGGTTTTTCAATCTGAAAAGTGCTAAGCGAGGTGGTGAAGCGGCCAAAGTCGTATTTCACACCCACCTCATGCTGCTTGGTTTTGACTGGCGGAAACACCTTGCCGGCATTGGTGGTGCCGATAGGGGCGGTGTCACCTTGCGTCAGCCCTTCAATGTAATTGCTGTAGATGGACCAGTTGGCTGTGGGTTTTATCACCGCTGCCAATACCGGCGTCACGGCATGTTCATCATAGGAGGTAGTGCTTTCTCCGGTGCTGCTGTAGTCGATGACTTCCACGCGTTGATACCGCCCGCCCAGCGTGAGGGTCAGGCGGTCATCAAACAAGCCCAGGGTGTCCGCCACGGCCAGAGATGGCAGCAGCAGGCGATTGGTCTTGTCCGGGTGTGAGTCCATGTTGGCAGTAGATGGGCGACTGACGCTGGGGAGGTTGTAGATGTTGGTCGCAAAACTGCTGAAGCCATAATAGTCTGCCGTGTAGCCGCTATCTTTCATCAGGTAGTTGGCGCTGATGTTCAGCTGATGGCTGATAGCACCTGTGCTGAAACTGCCACGCACCCCACCCTGCGCCGTGCGGTAATTGGTCCAATTGGGCCAGTAGTACACGGTGGCTTGGGCATTTCCCTGGATATCGGCCACGCTGACATCGGTGGAAAGGTAGCTGGAGGAGGTATTACTGCCACCCGCTGCGCCGTAGAGGGTCCAGCGCGGATTGAAGTCGTACTCGGCTTTTGCCAGCAGATAGTTGCTCCTGGAATTGGCATACTCCCAGTCCTGGGCGATGCGTTTTTTTGCGCTGGGCGGTGAGGGGATGGTAATGCCATCGGCAATGCCAAAGCCGGCGGCGCCCTGCGGCGCTTCGTTGTTCATGGTCTGGTGCCCGGCATCCAGCGATGCCCGCAGATCGCTGCCACGATAATCAATGGCAATGGTGGCGGCGCCCAGTTCCACCGATTGGCCGGCGGTGGCGTTCTTACCGTCGCGATATACGCCATTGAAGCGTATGCCCCAGGCGTTATCTTCGCCAAAGCGACGCCCGATATCGACATGACCCCCGAAATTGCTGTTGGACATATAGCTGGCCGTCAGCCGGGTCAGCGGTGTGTCATCCGCCCGCTTGGGCACCATATTGATGGTACCGCCGACAGCCCCGCCCGCGCCTGGCGCCATGCCATTCAACAGGGCGCTAGGGCCTTTCAGGACTTCAATACGTTCGGCCATCTCCGCCGGGGCGGCACGATTGGAGACGATCCCGCTGATGCCATCAAACAGCACGGAGTCCTGCACCGAAAATCCACGAATCAGGAAGATATCGCCCCCGGCGGCGGCATTAGTCAGGCTGTAAGACACCGTGCGTACCGAGGGGTCATTCAGCACCACATCTGCCGCGGTGATGGCTTGCTGGTTTTCCATCAACTCGGCGGTATAGCTCGTGGTGTTAAAGGGGGTATCCAGCACATCCTTGTTGCCCAGCAGTCCCAGGCGGCTGCTACGGGCAACCTGACCACCAGCATAGGCAGCGGGCAGGCTTTCGGGCCGTTCAGCGCTTGCCGTGACGGAGACGAGCGGTAAGGTGGAGATGTCATCCTGACGCGTGCTTGCCGGTTTGGCTGGTGCTATGCGCATGCCATAGCTACCATCCGGCTGGCGGTATGCTTCCAACCCGCTCCCGGCCAATAACCTGGCCAGACCATCTTCCACATTGAAATTTCCCTTTAATCCCTCGCTGGTCTTGCCTGCGATCATGTCGCCAGCCCCGACAAGGTAAATCCCGGATTGGCGTGAGAATCGGGTCAAGGCAATGTTGAGCGGTCCGGCGGGAATGTCATAACTGCGCAGGCTCTGGGCGGCAGTCGGTTGTGCGTGGGCTGGTGGAGCCCATGTTCCAAGGGCGAGTGCGCCCTCAAGCATGAGCAGGTGGATGGCGAAGGCCAGTGGGCGCATCCTGGGGAAGCGTGCGGCAGTCGCAGGTGAAGCCGGGGTGGTTGGGTCGTGGCGAAACATCAATGCATATCCTTTAGCGTTAAGGGTCCTAAAAAGCGAAGACCCTTACGGCACGGATCGTTTGGCTACCTTGACGCCGTGCTGGCAATGCCGCTGGCTGTCATCTTGAGGATGGCGGGAATTCAATGGTGAAAGAGGTCTTCTTGCTAGGTAAAACCAGTGACAAGGCAAAACCCGGAACCTTTTTTTGAAACTTTTTTTAACGCGCTGCTTCCAGCGTCGTCCACCAGGGCAGCGGCTGCTCGATATGGATGGGCAGGACTGATGCCAGCATGCGCAATGCGCGATCGGTATCCTGCAGCGGAAAATTGCCGTAAACCTTGAGCGCGCCCACGTCATCGGCCACGCCAAGATGGCCGGCCCGATAGCGGCGCAGTTCCTGCACCACCTGGCGCAACGGGATGTTGTCGGCTACTAGCATGCCCTGGGTCCAGGCCTCACGCGCTGCATCTGTTCTTGCCACGGGGGCGATGTCGGCCCTATCAAAGCGGGATTGCTGGCCTGCTGCCACCACGCGGCGGATGGCACTCGACGCCGTGCGTATTTCCACGGCGCCCGCATACACATCCAGCTGTGTCTGCGTTTCTTGCAGATGCACATTGAAGCGCGTGCCCAATGCCTGCATACGTCCATGCGAAGTTTCCACCAGAAAAGGGCGAGCTGCATCATGGGCGGTTTCAATGAACACCTCACCTTGTACGAGTGCTATGCGACGTTCGCTGGCACTGAAGTGAAGATTGATGGCACTGGCCGTATTAAGCCAGAGCCGGGTGCCATCGGCCAGAGTAAGGCTGCGCTGCCCGCCGGTGGGGGTGCGATGATCGGCTGTCCACGCCAGCACGCCGTTGGGTAGCAAGCTCTCGCGCCAATTAAGCAGGCCCAACGTGCCGGCACCAGAAAGCGCGGCCAGTGTCATCAGTACGCGCCTGCGGGCATGCAGGCGTGCATGGGCCTTGTTCAGTGCATTGGCGGTCTGCCGTGGATCAGTAGCGGTGCGCAAGGGGTCAAATCCACGGCTGATGTCTTCCACAAAATGCCAGGCGGTCTGGTGCTCTTCGGCGGTTTGCAGCCAGGCTTGCCAGCGGACGATGTCTTCCTGGCCGGCCTTGCCATCGCGCAAACGGGCATACCATTCGGCCGCCTCATTCAGCACGGCGTGCGATGGGCTGGTGGGCTGAGCGCTGGTCACAGCGGATGTCATGGGAAAAAGGGGATCACAAGGCAGATCAAATAAGGGAATCGCTGCGCAGCTCGCGCATGGTCGCGCGCGCCCGCAAGGTCAGGCAGCCCAGCATCGCTTGCGCCACATATTTGCGTACCATGCGACCGGATACGCCAAGTTCGCGCCCCACGGCATCGTCAGGCATATCGCAGACCACGGCGAGGGCGAAGGCGCGCGCGGCTTTGGGCGGCAAATTGCCCAGCATGGCCGAGACCTCTTCCAGGGCCTGTAACACTATGGCCTGACGCTCTGCAGAAGGATGATGGGCGGCAGGCATGGCGGCCAGCGTTTCCAGCCAGGCTTGTTCGATCTCGCGACGACGCCAGAGGTTGATGCACAGATGCTGCGCGGTGGTCCGCAGGTAAGCCCGCGCCTCCGGCATGCTGTTAAAACGCCATTGCGTCCGGCCGCCGATCAGCCGCAGGAAAGTATCGTGCGCCAAATCAGCGGCGTCTGCACTATTGCCGAGGCGATGCCGCAACCATCCCTGTAACCAGCCATGATGGCGGTGGTAAAGCTGTTCCAGCGAGGATGAATCAGAATGGCTCAACGGGTGCAAATCACTAAATGAGAATTAGTATCAATTATCGCTGAAGCTATTTCGGCTTGCAACTTTCGATGCAATCTGCGGGTTTGCCGACAATTACACTATTTGCTGTTGCTTGTTGCTTGTTGCCGGGGGCTAGGTGGCCTGAGGGCAAACGGAAATGTGCAGGGCAGTAGCAGATGTATCGCATATTGAAGAAGTCTCTACACGGCGATTATCATGGTGGCGTCTCGTAAAAAACGAGACTCCTCTGCAAGTGGCTTCATCACAAGAATTTCACCGGAGGCGGTGGATTGCAATATAAAATGGAAAACACAAGTTGATCGGCGATTTGGTGCAGGGCAATACCCTGTTAAGCTTAGGGGAATGGCTTAATATGTGGGATGCATCACTCGCATAAGATGCAGAATTTTAATCGGGGGGTTTAAAAGTGCTAGTAATCGTAGGGTATGTCGTGGTCCTGGCGGCCGTGTTCGGGGGGTATGCGCTGGCAGGGGGGCATTTGGGAGCCCTGTGGCAACCCCTTGAAGTATTGATGATTTTTGGCGGCGCCATCGGTGCATTTATTGTCGGCAACAACGGCAAGGCACTGAAGGCGACGCTGGGTGCGTTGCCTACCCTGTTCAAGGGTTCCAAGTTCACCAAAGCGCTCTACATGGATTTGCTTGCCTTGTTGTTCGAGATTCTCAGCAAGATCCGCAAAGACGGCATGATGTCGATTGAAAATGACGTTGAAAACCCCGATAGCAGCCCGCTGTTCAGCAAATATCCCGCCTTGCAGGCCGATCACCACCTCATGGAATTCATCACCGATTATCTGCGCCTGATGATTTCCGGCAACATGGATGCCTTCCAGGTGGAAAACCTCATGGATAACGAAATCGAAACCCACCACCAGGAAGGTCACGTGCCTGTGCACTGTATTGCCCGCCTGGGCGATGGCCTGCCTGCCTTTGGTATCGTGGCGGCGGTGATGGGCGTGGTGCACACCATGGAAAACGTGGCCTTGCCACCTGCCGAGCTGGGTATTCTGATTGCCCACGCGCTGGTCGGTACCTTCCTCGGTATTCTGCTGGCCTATGGCTTTATTGGTCCGCTCTCCAGCCTGCTAGAGCAAAAGCTGGATGAATCCACCAAGATGTACCAGACCGTGAAGGCGACCCTGCTGGCCAGCCTCAACGGCTACGCCCCGGCCATTGCGGTCGAATTTGGCCGCAAGGTTCTGTACTCCACCGAGCGCCCTGGCTTCACCGAGCTCGAAGAGCACGTAAAGCAAGCCAAGTCCAAATAAGCCCATAGCGTAGCGGAGTCTGTCGTGGCAGAAGATACCAAGCCAATTATTGTTAAACGCATCAAAAAGGTGGCCGGCGGCCATCATGGCGGGGCATGGAAAATTGCCTACGCCGACTTCGTCACCGCCATGATGGCGTTCTTCCTGCTGATGTGGCTGTTGGGGTCCACCTCCAAGGCCACGCTGGAGGGCATTTCCGAGTATTTCAAGATGCCGCTCAAGGTGGCGCTGCAAGGCGGGCCTTCGGTCGCAGCCAGCGATTCGGTGCTCAAGGGCGGCGGCAAGGACCTCACCAAAAAACAAGCGCAGGTAAAACCTGTCGATGGCCCTAAAGGAAAGCAAAAAGAGGTCGATATAAAAGATGCGAAGACTGCACTGGAGAAGGCGGAGCAGGAAAAACTGGCAGAACTGAAGCTCAAGATTGAAGAGGCGATTGACGCCAGCGCTACCTTGAGCAAGTTCAAGAAACAATTGCTGATTGATATTACCTCGGAAGGCTTGCGCATTCAGATCGTGGATGAGCAGAACCGGCCGATGTTTGCTTCTTCCAAAGCCGAGCTGCAGCCTTATGCCAAGCAGATTCTGCATGAGATCGGCAGCATGCTGAATGATGTGCCGAACAAGATCAGCTTGTCAGGACATACCGATGCAGTGCCTTACCCCACCGGGGATAAAGGCTACAGCAACTGGGAGCTGTCTTCTGACCGCGCCAATGCTTCGCGTCGCGAGCTGGTGGCAGGTGGCATGGATGAGTCCAAGTTGCTGCGTGTGGTGGGGCTGTCATCGGCTTCCTTGTTTGACAAGGAAAACCCGTTGAATCCGGTAAACCGCCGGATCAGCATCATCATCATGAACAAAAAGGCCGAGGAAGACGCGGTCAAGGATGAAGGCGCGACGGTCAATGTACCGTCGGATAACGCCGCCAGCGAAGTGCAGAAAGCGGCTGAAGTCCAGAAAGCGGCGGCTGGCAAATGATGACATAGAACAACGACCGTACTGGTACTGAATACGGCGAATAAAAAAGAAGGATGATGGGAATATGCAGTCGGAGACAATACCAGTAGAAGAGCTGAGACAGTTGTTGGCAGGCGTGTCCGACCATGGGACACAGCACCTGCTGGAAGTCGAAGCCGATCTGATGCAGACCACCTACCTGCTGAGTGAAGCGATTGAAAAGCTCGGCGCCTGTTTCATGTCGGTCCACGAAGCCGTGACCGCCCAGCAGCAAGAGCTTGATCTTCTGCTGCAGCAAACCAAACTCCCCTCAGAGCAGCAACAAAAGCTGCTTCACTACCGCGAAGTCATCGCCAAAGAAGTCAACACAGCCGTTACCGGGCTGCAATTCCAGGATCTCACCAGTCAACTCATCGCCAGAACCATCAAGCGCGTCAACGGGCTCAAAGAGCTGTTGAGCGCGCTGGCCACGCACGGCGACAGCATGGACAGCGAGCAGGAGCATCAGGAAATTGCCCGGTTGCTGCAAGAAATGAATCAAAGCCTGAATAGCCGCAGCGTGGAGCTATCAGGCGGTTTGCGCAAGGCCGTAGACCAGCACCATATGGGAAGTGGAGAAATTGAGCTGTTCTAAGCCTTGAGATCTGCGGATTGGGTCCTGCTGGCTCATGGTATACAACAGTTCATGTGTAGAAATTTAATCAACAAGCGAGTATGAAAATGGCAAAAACAATTTTAGCGGTCGATGATTCGGGGTCTTTACGCCAGATGGTGGCGTTCAGTCTGACGGCGGCTGGCTATCAGGTCGTGCAAGCCGTGGATGGCCAGGATGGCTTGAACAAGGCGCGCGACCAGGTCGTGGATCTGGTGCTGACTGACCAGAACATGCCCAATATGGACGGCCTGACGCTGATCAAATCGCTGCGTGGCATGAGCAGTTATCAGAAGGTGCCTATCCTGATGCTGACCACCGAATCCAGCGATGAAATGAAGGCAAAAGGCCGTGCTGCCGGTGCCAACGGCTGGCTGGTCAAGCCATTTGACCCTAAGCGCCTGATTGATGTTGTACAAAAAGTAATCGGTTAATACCTCTTTTTTCGACCTAATGAATATGCACGCCGCATGATGCAATGCAGGCAAGCAAAAATGGAGTCAGCAAATGTCGATTGATATGAGTCAGTTTTATCAGGCTTTCTTTGATGAAGCCGAGGAATTGCTCGCCGAGGCGGAGCATCTGTTGCTCGCGCTCGATCTGGACAATCCCGACTCGGAAGACCTGAATGCCATTTTCCGTGCTGCCCATTCCATCAAGGGCGGCGCCGCCACCTTCGGTATGACCGATATGGCAGAAATCACGCACGTCCTGGAAAACCTGCTGGACAAGATCCGCAAGAACGAGATGGCATTGACCGGTGAGCACGTGGACACCTTTCTCGAAGCCAAGGATGTACTGAATTCGCAGCTGGAAGGCCACCGTTCCGGTGCCGATGTGGACCGGGATGTGCAGGAAGAAGTAAAGCGCAAACTCAAAGCCCTGTCCGAAGGCAAGCCGGTGTCGGCCGCCGCGGAAATGGCATCGGCTGCTCCGGCCAGTGCGCCTGCAGCTCCCAAGCCCGCTGCCGCCGCTGCTCCGGCCGCGCCAGTCGACAAAATGCGTCATTACCATATCGACGTTAAAGCCCTGAGCGAAAAAGATACTGCTAACCTCGAAGGGGAGCTGGGTCTGCTCGGCGAAGTCAGCAGCAAGCGCCTGGACAATGGCCATGTGGCCTTTTCGCTCAAGACCGAAGATAGCGAAGATGACATCATCTCCATCTGTGCCTTTATCGTTGAGCCGGAAGATATCAAGATCAACCTGCAGTCAGACGGCGCAGCGCCTGCAGCAGCAGCGGGTGCCCCGGCCGATGGCAAGCATCGCTTCAATATTGAAGTGCCCGAGCTTAGCGACAAAGATGCAGAAAATCTCAAATCCGAGCTGGCATTGCTGGGCGATGTCAGCATCAGCAAGGCCGGCGGCAAAACCATTTTTGCCTTGGCCACCGAAGATACCCGCGACAGCATCGAATCCATCTGCTCCTTTGTGGTGGATCTCGATACCTTGGTAATCAAGGATGCTGTTGATACCCCGGCAGCTGCGCCCGCGCCAGCTGCCGATGTGGCGGTGGCCGCCAGTGGCTTTATTGAAGGCGATGGCTTTGGTTTCTTTGAGCCGATTACGCCACCTCCGCCAGCCCCCGTGGTTGAAGCTGAACCGCCCAAGCCGGTAGAAGCTGCCCCGGCACCGGTGGCCGAGAAAAAACCGGCCGCCGTTAAAAAAGAAGTCGAAAAACCAGCCGCTGCCGAAACCACCTCGATTCGTGTGGGCGTGGAAAAGGTCGATCAGCTGATCAACCTGGTGGGCGAACTGGTGATCACCCAGGCCATGCTGGAAGAGCGTATCAGCAAGCTGGACCCGGTGACGCATGAAGACCTGCTGAACAGCCTGGGCCAGCTCACCCGCAACACGCGTGATCTGCAGGAATCGGTGATGTCTATCCGCATGATGCCTATGGATTATGTGTTTTCGCGCTTCCCCCGTATGGTGCGCGACCTCGCCACCCGTCTGGGCAAAAAGGTTGAATTCGTCACCAGCGGTGCGGCTACCGAACTGGACAAGGGCCTGATCGAACGTATTGTCGACCCCCTGACCCACCTGGTGCGTAACAGTATTGACCATGGCATTGAAGTGCCGGATATACGGCATCAATCGGGCAAGAATGAAACCGGTCGTTTGTCTTTGTCCGCCTCCAATCGCGGCGGCAATATCGTGATCGAAGTGACCGATGACGGCGCCGGGCTTAATCGTGAACGTATCCTGAGCAAGGCCAAGCAGAACGGTTTGCCGGTGAGCGATACCATGCCGGATAGCGATGTCTGGCAGCTGATTTTTGCGCCGGGCTTTTCGACTGCCGAACAGGTGACCGATGTGTCGGGCCGCGGCGTGGGCATGGATGTGGTGAAACGGAATGTGAGCGCCATGGGCGGCGTGATTGATATACGCTCCGCGCTGGGCTACGGCACCACCATGTCGATTTCGCTGCCGCTGACACTGGCCATCCTGGATGGCATGTCGGTGTCGCTGGGCGACAATATGTACGTGGTGCCGCTCAATCTGATTGTGGAAACCATGCAGCCGCAAGCCACCGACATCAAGACCGTGACCGGTGCCGGTTTCATGGTGCATGTGCGCGGCGAATACCTGCCGATTATTCCGCTGTATTCCCTGTTCAACCAGCCGACCCAGATTACCAATCCGGTGGATGGCGTGCTGGTCATCATCGAAGCCGAAGGCAAAAAAGCCGCCTTATTTGTGGATGGCCTGGTTGGCCAGCAGCAAGTGGTGATCAAGAGCCTGGAAACCAATTACCGCAAAGTGCCCGGGATTTCCGGCGCCACCATCATGGGCGATGGCTCGGTCGCGCTCATCCTGGATGTGCCCACGATCATCAAGATGGGCCAGAACAATAATTCTGAAGGAGTGTATCAATGAGCAGTATTTCGGAAAGTGGTAACAACGATGGCGTTACCAATGCCAAGGAGTTTCTGACCTTTGTGCTAGGCAATGAAGAGTATGGCCTGGAGATTCTCAAGGTGCAGGAAATCCGTGGCTATGACGCCGTGACCAAAATTGCCAACACGCCGGACTTCATCAAGGGTGTGGTCAATCTGCGCGGCCGTATCGTGCCGATTGTCGATCTGCGCATCAAGTTCAACCTGGGTAAGGTCGAGTACAACGAATTCACAGTGGTGATCATCCTGAACCTCAATGGCCGCATCGTCGGCATGGTGGTGGATGGCGTGTCTGACGTGATGAGCTTGCAGCCGAACCAGATCCGCGCAGTGCCGGATATTGTGGCCAGTATTGATACCAAGTACATCGTAGGCCTGGCCTCGGTGGAAGAGAAAATGTTCATCCTGGTGGACATCGAGCAGTTAATGAGCAGCACCGATATGGAATTGATGGATAGCGTTGCCATGCATTAAGCAGGGGTAGCCAGGCGTTAACGCCGGCACATAACTATAAATTTTGAGGAGTATGCACATCATGAAAATGACTGTCGCAAATCGTATCAAGCTGTTGATTGCTGCTGCAGTGATCGGTCTGCTGATCGTGGTAGCCATCGGTCATATCCAGACAGGGCGGGTGTTCGACAAAGCCAACTATGGCAATGTTAATACAACGCCCAGCGTCGCCAGTCTGGGCCTGATTCAGGAATATTTCCAGCGTTACCGCATCGTGGTACTGCGGCATATCCTGGACACCGACTCCGCCGAGATGGCCAAGGATGACAAACGGCTGGTGGAGCTCAAGGCCAAACTGGATGATGAGCTGAAGACCTATGGCGATAACTACATCAGTAATGATGAAGATCGCAAGATGTATGACAAAACCAAAGGCGACTGGGATACCTACCAGCAATTGCTGCAACCTGTGCTGGCGCTGTCACGCAGCGGCCAGCGTGACCAGGCCGCCGCTCTTATGAAAGAGAAGGCGGACGATGTGGCGCGCGATCTCACCGCCCATATCGAAGCTCATTTCAAGCTCAACATGACATTTGGCACGGCTGCGGCAGATGACGCCATGACCACACGCCATACCGCCAGCATCATCAATGTGGTGGTGTCCGTCATCGTTACGCTGGCCGTGATTGTGATTGGTGTCTTCATGCTGCGCGCCATCATGCGCCAGCTGGGTCAGGAGCCTGCCGAGCTGGCTGAAATGAGCCGTAAATTTGCCGCCGGTGATCTGAGCCAGAAAATCAGCGTGGCTGAAGATGACAAATTCAGCGTGGCGTACTCCATGCGCCGCCTGCAGAAGACGTTGCAAGGGCTCACCGATTCGCTCAACTTTGTTAGTGCGGCCCATGATAAAGGCGATATAGACGAATCCCTGAAGGCTGATCTGTTTGAAGGCCTGTTCCGTGATGTGGCTAATGGTGTCAACGGTATGGTCGGTGGCCATGTCGCCATGATGCGTCAGACCATGGCCACGGTAGAGGGCTTCGGCGCCGGCAATTTTGATGCGCCATTGCAAAAATTCCCGGGTAAAAAAGCCTTTATCAATGACACCATTGAGAAAGTGCGCAGCAATATCAAGAGCTTTATTGCCGACATGAACCACATGTCGCAAGAGCATGATGCCGGGGATATTGATGTGCGCATGGATGTCAGCAAATACCAGGGTGCCTATGCCGAGATGGCCAATGGCGTGAATACCATGGTAGGCGGCCATATTGAAGTGAAGAAAAAATCCATGGCCGTGGTGCGCGCCTTTGGTGAAGGTGACCTCACCGCGACGATGGAGCAACTGCCAGGCAAGAAGGCCTTCATCAACGAAGCCATTGAAAAAACCCGTGGTCAGTTGCAGGCCGCTGCCGAGGCTGCGCGTTTTGCCGAATTGATCAAGACCAGTCTGGACAATGCCGCCGTCAGCGTCATGGTGGCCGATCCCGATGGCATCATCATCTACATGAACAAATTCACCGAAGACCTGATGAAGCGCTCCGAAGCCAATCTGCGGACGCAGCTGCCCAACTTCTCGGCGAGCAATATCATTGGCCAGAACTTCGACGTCTATCACAAGAACCCCAGCCATCAACGCAATATGCTGGCTAGCCTGCACAGCCCTTACGCCACGGAAATCACCGTCGGTGAGCAGATATTCAAGCTGAATGCGGCGCCTATCTTCAATACGAGCGGTGAACGCATGGGCACGGCTGTGCAGTGGATAGACCGTACCATCGAAGCGCATGCCGAGCAGGAAATTGGCGAGATTGTGAAAGCCGCAGCGGATGGTGACTTCAGCAAGCGCGCCCGCAGCGATGGCCGCGAAGGTTTCTTCAAGCTGGTGGCCGAAGGTCTTAACCAGACGCTGGACACTATCATTGCGCCGATCAGCACGGTGAAAGAAGCGGCGGATGCGATCAACACCGCCGCGAAGGAAATCGCGCAGGGCAACTCCGACCTGAGCCGCCGCACGGAAGATCAGGCTTCTTCCCTGGAGAAGACCGCTGCCAGCATGGAGCAGTTAGCTTCTACCGTGAAGCAGAATGCTGACAACGCCAAGCAGGCCAACCAGCTGGCTTCAGCTGCCTCTGGTGTGGCAGTGAAGGGCGGCGAAGTGGTGGCCGATGTGGTCTCGACCATGAGCGCCATCAACGACAGCGCCCGCAAGATCGAAGACATCATCTCGGTG
>DATMSO010000011.1:0-26937 GCA_035565335.1 Methylovorus sp. | reverse complement strand
TACTTTTCGCGCCGGAAGGTGGCTACGCCATTACCGCCGTCGCCGGCGTAGACCTTGATGGTTGCTTCATCTATGAATTTCATGTTTTCCAGTCAATCTCAATATCGACAAGCGCGGCTTATTATAGCAAGCCGTTTTTTCCGACATGCACGCCTGAAATAAAAAAGCCCTATCGGTACGATAGGGCTTTTACCAACCTGTGCTGCGGATTAAGCAGGGATGATGCTGACCAGCTTGCGACGCAGAGCGCCCTTAACTGAGAAAGCAACCTTGCCGTCCACTTTGGCAAACAGGGTGTGATCTTTGCCCATGCCAACATTGTCACCAGCATGCATGCGGGTGCCACGTTGACGAACAATGATGCTGCCAGCAGAAACCAGCTGGTCGCCGAAGGCTTTCACGCCCAGTCGCTGGGCCTGTGAGTCGCGGCCGTTACGGGAACTACCGCCTGCTTTTTTGTGTGCCATGTTTTATTCCTTATCTCAAGTAACTGCAGCCGAATTACTTGGCAGCAATGTTTTCGATCTGGATTTCAGTGAAATCCTGACGATGACCCTGGGTCTTGCGATAGTGCTTACGACGACGCATCTTGAAGATCAAGACCTTGTCAGCACGACCGTGTGCGACCACCTTGGCCTTGACAGTGGCACCAGCGATGACAGGAGCACCGATGGTAACGTTGTCGCCGTCAGCAACCATTAATACCTGGTCAATGGTGATGTCGCTACCGACTTCGCCCACCAACTTTTCAACCTTCAGTTTGTCGCCGGCTGCTACACGGTACTGCTTACCGCCGGTCTTGATGACTGCATACATGATCTAGCCTCGTTCGCTACGCATTCAAATGAATCGAGCATTATACGGAAAAATGGACGTTTAGCAAATCTTAATGCGCTTTTACGCAAACAATTCGCCACAAGGCCGCCATTATGCCGCAGACGTTGCGCAAGGCCAACAAGCACGGGACAAGCGCTGTATAAGCCCAGACCCTATATGTTAAAATGCGACATCTAATTCTGGCTGATACTCGTGTCCCTCGCTTTTATACAATCCTGCATCGCTCAAGACATGCAAGCAGTCGACGCGGTGATTCGCAAATCCCTTCATTCCGATGTTGTTCTGATCAATCAGGTTGCCGACTACATCATTAATAGTGGCGGCAAGCGCCTTCGCCCCGCTCTGGTTCTGTTGTCGGCCGGCGCATTTGGCGAGGTGAACGCGCGCCACCATGAGCTCGCCGCCGTGGTGGAGTTCATCCACACCGCCACGCTGCTGCACGACGATGTTGTGGATGAATCGGCCATGCGCCGCGGTCGCGCTACGGCCAACACTCTGTTTGGCAATGCTGCCAGCGTACTCGTAGGCGACTTCATCTACTCCCGCGCCTTTCAGATGATGGTGGCCGTCGAGAGCATGCGAGTGATGGAAGTTCTGGCGGAGGCGACCAACATCATCGCTGAGGGCGAGGTCTTGCAACTACTGAATGTGCATGATGCCGACATCACCGACGAAGCCTATCTCCGCGTGATTCATTACAAAACTGCCAAGCTGTTTGAAGCCGCCACGCGTCTGGGCGCGATCATCTGCTCAGCGAGCCAGCAGGATGAAGAGGCCATGGCCGAATATGGCATGCGCCTGGGAACTGCGTTTCAACTGATTGATGATGTACTGGACTTCAGTGGTGACAGCCAGGAAATTGGCAAGAATCTAGGCGATGACCTGGCCGAAGGCAAGCCTACATTGCCATTGTTGATTGCCATGCGCTTGGGCACTGCAGCCCAAGCGCAGACCATACGCAAGGCGATTGAAGAAGGCGGCCTGGATGAACTCCCCGCCGTCATGCAAGCCGTGCACGACACAGGAGCCCTGGACCAGGTGCGTGCCATCGCCCGGCAGGAAGCACAGGCAGGCTGTGACGCGATTCAGCATCTGCCGGACTCACCCTCGCGCCAGGCTCTGCTGAAACTCGCGGAGTTCGCAGTGGACCGCACATTCTAGTCACTCCGTCACCACGCACCCTCAATAAAAACGCCACCAAGCCGCGAAGGATTGGTGGCGTTTTGTTTGGCTGGCCATCAGCCTAGCACCGTCAGTACCCGGTAACCAGAATAACCGCTTTCATGGCCATTTAGTTCAATACAATCTGCTCGCCGCTATCGGCACGGTAGTAGCTGAGGTGCGCGCAAGGGCTGGTATCAGGCGTGAGGGCACCATCAAACAATGCCCGCCCGTCCACATCCACCACCGCATAGCCATTGTGATACAGCGTCACCTCGGCTTGCTGACGTCCTTGCCTCATGGCAAAGCTCATGTATCCGTCGTCCTCCTCTTCTCCATAGACTTCCCAGTCGGAGCGGCCGGTCAATTGCTCCATCCATCCTGGAAGATCAACCTCTACGCGGCAAACGACCGGGGCTTCCCATGCTGCCTGGACAGTGTTTTCCATCATTCGCATCCTTTCGTTTTCAAGTGGTTGGTTAAGGGTTAAGTGGCGTCGATGCGGCGCAATTTCAAGTGTGACTGTGCCCGACAGTGGATAGTTGCTTATATCTGTATAACGGTGCGATGATGCAGAAAGTTTAATGGAACAAGCGTATGCCCGACGTCATCAGCAATTTTCTTCAGGTATTGCAGGACTCTCCTGCTTTTTTTATTACCGTTTCTGCCCTGCTCGGGCTTCTGGTTGGCAGCTTTCTGAATGTGGTCATACACCGGCTACCCAAAATGATGGAAGCCGAATGGCGTCTCAATTGCCAGTCGCTGGATGGTCAGACACCGGCAGAAGCGCCGAAAAAATTCAATCTGCTGACGCCGCGCTCCTGCTGCCCACATTGCGGCCATGCCATTACGGCACTCGAAAACATTCCCCTGTTCAGCTACATGGCCTTGCGCGGCAAATGCCGCGGCTGCCATGCGCCCATCAGCATGCGCTACCCAGCCGTCGAGCTGCTCACCGGCGTGCTGACTGCACTGGTCAGCTGGAAACTGGGCTACGCCGGCACCACTGTTTTTGCCTGGCTCTTTGTGTTTGCATTAATCGCCCTGACCTTCATTGATCTGGATACCCAGCTGCTGCCTGACGACATCACGCTACCCCTGTTATGGCTGGGCTTGCTGGTCAATTTCAATGGCGGATTTACCGACTTGCCATCCGCTGTTGCTGGCGCGGCGGCAGGCTATCTAATCCTGTGGAGCATTTACTGGCTGTTCAAGCTGGTCACCGGCAAAGAAGGCATGGGCTATGGCGATTTCAAATTGCTGGCGGCGATAGGTGCATGGTTTGGCTGGCAAATGCTGCCCGCCGTGATCCTGCTTTCATCGCTGGCAGGTTCGCTGATTGGCATTAGCCTGATCCTGTTTGCGCGGCATGGCCGCAACACCCCCATCCCGTTCGGTCCCTATCTGGCACTGGGCGGTATCGCGGCGCTCTTCTTCGGGCCAACCCTGGCCAGCGTTTATCTGGGTCACTGACATGATCGTCGGATTGACGGGTGGCATAGGCAGCGGAAAATCAGCGGCAGCAGCCCAGTTTGCAGCCCTGGGCACTCCCGTCATTGATGTGGACACCATCTCGCACGCACTGACCGCGCCGGGGCAACCTGCCCTACTGACCATTGCCAGCGCACTGGGGCAGGACATGCTAAATGCCGATGGCAGCCTGAATCGGGCCGCCGTGCGTGGCAAGGTATTCGAAGATGCAGCTGCGCGTCGGCAACTGGAAAATATTCTTCACCCCGCTATTTATGAGGAAGCGCAGCGCCAGCTGCTGCAGGCCCGCCACAGCGCGCCTTATTGTGTGATCGTGGTGCCGCTGCTGTTTGAAAGCGAACGCTACCAGCAACTGATAGATCGCAGCCTGCTGATTGATTGTGATGAAACCATCCAGATCGCACGCACCATGCAGCGCAGTCAGATGACAGAAAGCGAGGTGAGAAACATCATGGCAGCTCAGCTTTCACGCGAAACACGCCAACAATTCGCAGATGACATTATCCTCAACAATGGCAGCCTTGAGGAATTACACAAAGATGTCATGGCTTTTCACCAAAAATACATTAATCCTTGCATAGTTAGCAATTAGATTTCATAATCCACCGTAACTTTAAAAACGCTAAGCGCTCAGCCAAAAAAAGCCCGTGCCCAGTTACGATTACCCATTTAATGAACGTATCCGGACGCTGCTGCGCCTGGAGGACCTGTTCACTAAAGTGCTGCACAATATGGCAGCCGGGCATGAGTATCACCATCACTGCGCGCTGCTCTCCCTGTTCCAGATTCTTGATGTGATTGATCGCGCTGAATTGAAAGCCGATCTGCTGCAAGAGCTGGACCGCCAGAAAATCGTCATGACCAGCCTGCTCGGCAACCCGTCCATCGCCGAAAATGTCCTGACCGACCTCATCGGCGAAATCGAAAATACCAGTAAGGCCCTGCGCCAGAACACTACCAAGCTGGGACAAACCCTGCGCGACAATGACTGGCTGATGAGCATCAAACAGCGCGCAGGCATTCCTGGTGGCGTCTGCGAGTTTGACCTTCCCTCATACCATTACTGGCTGGGGCTGGAAGAAGAAAGACGACGGCAGGATCTTGATAACTGGCTTGCGCCATTGACCAGCATTTATGATGCCTTGCGTATCATCCTGCACATCTTGCGTGGCAGCGGCAATACCGTGGAACTGACGGCCGTCAACGGCGTCTACCAGCAGATGCTGGGAGGTTCAAAGCCCGCGCAGATGCTGCGCTTGCAAGTAGATGACGATGTCGAATGCTTCCCCGAAGTCAGCGCCAACAAATACGCCATCAACATCCGTTTCAATAGCCTGGACTATGCGCAAAAACCGCGCGCATGCGATAAAAACGTTAACTTCACCCTCACCCTGTGCAACCTGTAAAGCCCATCAAAAAACGCTTGGTCACCTGCCCGCAATGCCAAGCCGTCTCCGAATATTCCACCGAAAATCGCTTTCGCCCCTTTTGCTCTGAGCGCTGCAAACTGATTGATCTTGGTTTGTGGGCAGACGAAGGTTACCGCATTGCACAGCCAATAGAACCTGACGAATTCCTGGAAGAATAAGGAGCCCAGCCATGTTGCAGCTCAGATCTATCGCCTTATGCCTGTTTTTATGCGCTAGCCAGGGAGCGTGGGCCGCAGGAAATCTGGACATCAGCCGTGACTGGGTGCGCGCCACGGCGCCCGGTCAGGATGTAGGCGCGGCTTACATGACACTGACCAGCACCGAAGACGGCACACTGACGAAAGTGGAAAGTGATGCAGCAGGATCGGTAGAAATACACAGCATGACCATGAAGGACGGCGTAATGCGTATGCGCATGCTGGAAACCTTGCCATTAAAAGCCCGGCAGGCCGTGAATCTGGAGCCGGGCGGCTTTCACCTGATGCTGTTTGATCTCAAGGAGCCGCTGAGAGCAGGCGCAAGCGTCACTTTCAAATTGCACGTGCAGGACAGCCACGGCAAGCAACACATCTACACCCACAGCAGCCCGATCAAAGCAGCAGCGGACTAGCGTCCAGATCTGCCGCCGCCAGTGCCTGATCAGCGCGGTTGATCAGCGTGGTTCAGCCTTGAATGTAAACTGGTAGCGCTGCAGCCCTGCCGCCGTTTCAACATCCATACGCGCAATCCAGTCGCTACGCCCCTGCGCGCACACCGGCAAGGTAACATCACCATGCCATCGACCATCGGGCTTTTGCAGCAGCCGATAGCGGTTAAGCCCCATTTCCATGCCATCCATGGCAAAGCTGGCATGAATAGACTGGGCGCCGGCCATCGTGACATCCATGGCAAACGGTTTCAGCACCGCCGGGGTGGTGGCGAATACCACATGGAGATTCTGATCACCACACCCCTCAACGGGCGTCGGACAATATAACAATTTGATACTCTGCGGCATCGCCGGGGAACGCATGTAGAAATAACATGCGACGGCAGCCACCATCAGTAGCAGCGCGGCTATCGCCCAGATTTTACGCTTATTCGTGTTCACTCCAGCCTCCTCTCAGCATGGCAATGCCGTGTGCGCCCTGACGCCAGGCTTCTGGCAAATGGGATGGCTTCACACCGCCCAGCGCGTATACGGGTAAGGAATAACCGGCGATCGCTTCGCCAAACCCATGCCAGCCCAGCGGCCGGGCATCTGGATGCGACTGCGTGGGCAATACCGGGGACAATACGACGAAATCAAGCTCAAGCTCGGCTGCGCGGGCCAGCTCCTCCGCATCATGGCAGGAAGCGCCGACGATCAAACCTTCGGGTTTCTGCGGCAAGGCCATCAGCGCACGGCTGCTGAGGTGGACGCCGTCAGCATGCAGCGCCGCAGCCACTTGCGGGGTGGCATTCACCAGCACCTTGGCACCATAAGGATGTGCCAGCGCCATCACTTTGGCGGTAAACGCCTGCAGCGCCTGCGTATCCAGATGCTTTTCACGCACCTGTATCAGTCGCAAGCCATTCTGCAATGCGCGTTGCAAGCGGAGAAGGGACACTGGCTCCCCCAGCGCCTCAAGTTGCGTGATGGCATAGATGGGTGGCAAGCTCAACATGCGCAGCAAAGGCTCGTTGGCGGGCAATAGAGGGCCGACATTCACGGCGGAAGGCTGTTGCCATGACAAGGCCTGTCCTTCACGGCCATGCGGCTCACCAAGCCAACGCCGTACCAGATAGAAATGCAGCTGTACCGTGCGCTCAGGATAGGCAAAGCGACGGGTGATCCACGGGTAAGCCTCGACGATTTCCGTGCCGAGCTCTTCTTCTATTTCGCGCTTGAGCGCTTGCAGGACGGATTCCCCCTGCTCGATCTTGCCGCCGGGGAATTCCCACCAGCCGGCCCAGGGTTTACCTTCAGGACGCTGCGCAAGCAGCACTTGACCATCCTCCCGCACAAGCACGGCAACCGCCGCATGCACCACAGGCGTGTCGGTCATTGTGCGTCCGGTGGATTGCTGACGGCAGCGAGTTCCTGCAATTTGGCCTGACCAGCATAATCCCGGGCAAATTGCGAAGCGATGCGGCCGCTACGCGAACCACGCGCCAATGCAAACTGCAAGGCTGCCTGGCGGGCATCCTCGGTAAACGGCGCGATGCCGTGGTATTCCAGCCATTGCTCGGCCACCCGCAGATAGTCCTGCTGGCTGAATGGATAGAACGACAACCACAGGCCGAAGCGTTCGGATAAAGATATTTTTTCTTCCGCCGTATCGCCGGGACGTATCTCTTCACCCAGATGCTGGGTTTCGAGATTTTCCGCCATGTATTCCGGCATCAGGTGTCGGCGGTTGGAGGTGGCATACACCAGCACATTGTCGGAGGTTGCCGAAACCGAGCCGTCCAGCACCACCTTCAGCGCCTTGTAGCCAGGCTCGCCCGCATCAAAGGTGAGGTCATCGCAGAACACGATGAAGCGCTCTGGGCGCTCGCGCAAAATCGCCACAATCTCTGGCAAAGACACCAGATCCTGCTTTTCCACTTCCACCAGGCGCAAGCCATGCTGAGCAAAGTGGCTCAATACCGCTTTCACCAGCGAGGATTTGCCGGTGCCGCGCGCGCCGGTCAGCAACACGTTATTGGCCGGCAGGCCACGCACAAACTGCTCGGTGTTGCGCACGATGCGTGCCTTCTGCTCATCCACATTCTGCAGCCCATACAGGCTGACATAATGCGGATGATGCACGGCCTGCAGATAGCCACGGCCTTGATGCGCCACCCAGCGCCAGGCAATCGCACTCCAATCGGTATCCTGCGCTTGCGGCAGCAGGTGCTTTTCCAGGCGGTCGAGCAGGCGCTCGGCCTTCTGGATCAATTGTTCAATATCTGCCATGCATGGCCTCGTATGGATTTATAGCTCAGGAGCGGTAATCCGCATTGATCTTGACGTAATCATAGGAAAAATCGCAGGTCCAAACCGTAGCGCGCGCATTGCCACGATTGAGCACCACCCGCACAGTGATTTCCGCTTCCTTCATGATCGCGGCGCCTTGCGCCTCTTCGTAACTGGCGGCACGTCCACCGTGTTCTGCCACCAGCACATCGCCGAGGTAGAGCTGCATGGTATTGACGTCCAGATCGGCAATGCCGGCATAGCCGATCGCGGCCAGAATACGGCCCAGATTTGGGTCGGAAGCGAAAAACGCCGTCTTGATCAGCGGGGAATGGGCAATGGCATACGCCACCTTGCGGCATTCTTCGCGGTCGTTGCCGGCTTCGACATGAATGGTCATGAACTTGGTGGCGCCCTCGCCATCCCGCACAATCGCTTGCGCCAGCTCAACCGCCACTTCGGTCATCACGTCACGCAATGCCACAAATTCGCTGCTGCTCTCGCTGATTTCCGCGTTACCCGCCTGGCCCGTTGCCATCAGGATGAGGGAATCGTTGGTCGAGGTATCGCCATCGACAGTAATGCAGTTAAACGAGTGGTTGACGGCGTAGTCAATAATCGCCTGCAACGCCTGCTGGCTAACCGCGGCATCTGTTGCCACATAGCCCAGCATGGTGGCCATGTTGGGATGTATCATGCCCGAGCCTTTGGCAATGCCGGTCACCGTGACCAGTTTGCCGCCCAGCGTCACCTGGCGCGAGGCGCCCTTGGCGACGATATCGGTGGTCATGATCGCCTCGGCAGCATCCAGCCAGCCATCCGCCCGCGGATTCGCCACGGCGGTCGGCAGACCAGCTACCAGGCGATCCACCGGCAAGGGCTCCAGAATCACGCCGGTCGAGAATGGCAGTATCTGTTCTGCCTGGCAACCCAGCAATTGCGCCAGCGCCTCACAGGTGGCACGCGCATGCTGCATGCCGGGCTCACCAGTGCCGGCATTGGCATTGCCGGTATTCACCACCAGCGCGCGGATGGCGTGCCCCGCCGCCAGGTGCTCACGGCAAAGCGTGACTGGCGCGGCGCAGAAACGGTTCTGCGTGAACACCCCCGCCACGCGCGTCCCTGGACTCAGTTGCATGACCAGCACATCCTTACGGTCTGGCTTGCGGATATGGGCTTTGGCATAACCCAGGGTAATGCCGGCAACCGGCTTCAGGGTAGCGGCATCAGGAGCAGTAAGGCGAACTGGCATGTGGAGTTTTCCCGAAAGGTGGACACGAAATTAGAAAGTAGCCGCAATTTTACCCGATCAAGGCGACAAGGGCATGACATGTGGAATAGCGCAGCCGTGAAAGGCTGGTGGCTGGCAGACGGCAAACGCCGTCTGGGAGGATAAAAGCGGGTTCAGTCGTCGAAGCGGGCGAGTTCGATTTGCCGTTGTGCGAGGCGTTCTTTCACCTCATGGCGCTGCTGGGACGACATATCCCACCATTCACGGATTTCGTCTATGGTGCGAAAGCAACCTTCACACAGACCGGTTTCTTCGTTCATGGCACATACCCCGATACAGGGGGAAGAAACAACGGTGGAAATGGGTTCTGAACTCATGGGACACATTCTCGATAGGAAAGCCTGAGGATTATAACAAACATGCGACAGGGTATTGGCGCATACAAGCGCAGACTTGCCTTTGCAATGGAAAGAAACTCATGCAGGCAGGATCTTCAGTGGCTGCAGCTCCGATATACAAAGCCCAAGCAGTAGCGCCTCTCCATAAAAAAACCCGGCTATCCGCCGGGTTTTTCATGCCTTGCAAGCTGTGATGGCTTAGCTCAGTTTGCCATGGCACTGCTTGTACTTTTTGCCCGAACCGCAGGGGCAAGGATCATTACGGCCGACCTTGACACCTTCGCGCTCAAAAGGCTGGCTTTCTTCTGCAGGTACATCGGCAATCGCCAATGGATCGTCACCCACACCGGCGTTTGGATCGTAATCCGCATGCTGATACTGGACGTTTTCCAGCTCCACCGGTTTTTCAACGGCTTCCACATCGGCTTCATTGCGTACTTGCACCAGCATGGTGATCTGCGTGACCTCACGCTTGACCGTATCCAGCAGCGCGGCAAACAGTTCAAAAGCCTCGCGCTTGTATTCCTGCTTGGGGTTTTTCTGGGCATAAGAACGCAGATGTATGCCCTGACGCAGGTGGTCCAGCGCGGCCAGATGCTCGCGCCAATGGTTATCCAGACTTTGCAGCATAACGGCGCGCTCAAACTGGCGCATGACATCCGCGCTAGCCTGTTGCTCCTTGGCGGCATAAGCCGCTTCAGCCGCATTCAGCACATGCTCGCGCAGGGTTTCTTCATGCAGATCAGGATTGTCTTCCAGCATTTTCTGCAGGGGAATATCCAGACCCAGATCCGCCAGCAGCACTTTTTCAAGGCCAGCAATATCCCACTGCTCTTCCAATGTGCCAGGCGGGATATGCGAGGCAAAGGTGTCATTGACCACATCTGCACGCATGGCGGCGATGGTTTCGCCCACATCAGCGGCTTCCAGCAATTCGTTGCGCTGCTGGTAGATCACCTTGCGCTGGTCATTGGACACATCATCATATTCCAGCAGTTGCTTGCGGATATCGAAGTTGCGGCCTTCCACCTTGCGCTGTGCGTTTTCAATCGCGCGCGTGACCCATGGATGCTCAATTGCCTCGCCATCGGGCATTTTCAGGCGTTCCATGATGGCCGATACGCGGTCAGAAGCAAAAATGCGCAGCAACTGGTCTTCCAGCGACAGATAGAAGCGGCTGGAGCCTGGGTCACCCTGACGGCCGGAACGACCACGTAACTGGTTATCCACGCGGCGTGATTCATGGCGCTCAGTGCCAATGATATGCAAGCCGCCAGCGGCCAGTACCGCGTCATGCTGTTTCTGCCAATCCGCCTTGATAGCGGCAATACGGGATTCCTTGTCAGCGTCATTCAGGCTTTCATCGCCACGCACCTGCGCGATCTCGGGCTCAGGGTTACCCCCCAGCACGATGTCGGTACCACGGCCCGCCATATTGGTGGCAATCGTGATCACACCAGGACGACCCGCCTGCACAATAATGTGCGCCTCGCGCTCATGCTGCTTGGCATTCAGCACCTGATGTTCCAGCTTGGCTTCATTCAGCAGATGGGAAATCAGCTCGGAGTTTTCAATCGATGTAGTCCCCACCAGCACCGGCTGACCACGGCTCTGACAGTCCTTGATATCCTCGATGACAGCACGGTACTTTTCGCCAGAGGTACGATAGACCTTGTCCATCATGTCCTTACGCTGCATGCCGCGATGGGTAGGAATGACCACGGTTTCCAGACCGTAAATCTGGTTGAATTCATACGCTTCGGTATCGGCTGTACCGGTCATGCCGGACAACTTGCCATACATGCGGAAGTAATTCTGGAAGGTAATGGAAGCCAGCGTCTGGTTTTCCTTCTGGATCGCCACGCCTTCCTTGGCTTCTACAGCCTGATGCAAGCCATCGGACCAGCGGCGGCCCGGCATCATGCGGCCGGTAAATTCGTCCACAATGACGATTTCGCCATCACGCACCACATAGTGCTGATCGCGATGGAACAATGATTGCGCGCGCAATGCGGCGTACATGTGATGCACCAGGCTGATGCTGGCAGCATCGTAAAGGCTGGCGCCCTCAGACAACAAACCGGCTTCGGCCAGCAGTTGCTCGGCATGCTCATGGCCGGCTTCCGACATCAATACCTGATGGGATTTTTCATCCACCCAGAAGTCGCCTTCGCCTTCCTCTTCCTGCTGGCGCTTGAGCTTGGCGGCGATGCCATTCATCTGCACATACAGATCAATGCTGTCATCGGCCTGGCCGGAAATAATCAGCGGGGTACGCGCTTCGTCGATCAGGATGGAGTCGACTTCATCGATCAGGGCATAGCTGAGGCCGCGCTGCACGCGTTCCTGCGAGGTAAACACCATGTTGTCGCGCAGGTAGTCAAAACCGAATTCATTATTGGTGCCGTAGGTAATGTCGGCGGCATAGGCGGCCTGCTTGTCATCATGCGACATCTGCGAGAGGTTGATCCCCACGCTCAAGCCCAGGAAGTTGTAAAGGCGCGCCATCCACTCGGCATCGCGTTTGGCCAGGTAGTCATTGACGGTGATCACATGCACGCCCTTGCCGGTCAGTGCATTGAGGTAAGCCGGCAATGTCGCCACCAGGGTTTTACCTTCACCGGTACGCATTTCCGCGATCTTGCCGGCGTTGAGCACCATGCCCCCGATCAGCTGCACATCAAAGTGGCGCATGCCCAGGATACGGCGACTGCCTTCGCGCACTACGGCAAATGCCTCCGGCAACAGCTTTTCCAGCGTTTCGCCGTTCTGGTAGCGCTGCTTGAATTCCTCTGTCTTGGCTTTCAGCTGTTCATCGCTCAAGCCCTGCAGTGCGGGCTCCAGCGCATTAATCACTTGCACATTCTGTGCGTATTGTTTGACCAGCCGCTCGTTGCGGCTACCGAAAATTTTCTTGAACAGCGTGGATAACATGCAATAACACCAACTTTCCGCCGCGGGGACGGAAACCTCTAGGTTGACTTAAACAGTTTCTGGATATGTAACAATGCCAGCAACAACGCGCATCCACACGTGATGGACGACTTAATTCAGCAAATATTTCCTGGGGTCCAGCGGTGCGCCATTGAGACGCACCTCAAAATGCAGATGAGCCCCGGTAGAACGTCCGGTAGTACCTACTTTGGCGATCATTTGGCCTTTTTCAACCCGTTCACCCACTTTTACCAGCAATTCGGAGGCGTGAGCGTAGCGGGTTTCAAAACCTGCACCATGGTCAATCTTCACGATTTTACCATAATCGGGCGTCTGCTCTGCCGTCGTCACGATGCCGCCAGCGGCAGCGTATATGGGCGTGCCGACCACAGCGGTAAAATCCAGGCCTTCATGAAAAGCCATCCTGCCGCTAAAGGGGTCAAGGCGCCAGCCGTAGCTGGATGAGTTATAGGCGCTATTCACAGGATGGCCGTTGGGAAACGCATTTTTCTGCAAGGTCTGCTGCATCATGAAGGCTTCAATCGCGCTCAGCTGGTCCTGCTTGCGCTCCATTTCGAATAGCAGTTCGGATATCTTGTCCTGCAATTGCCCGGCATCCAGTCCATAAGCACGGACTTCAGGACCGCCGCGTCCGGGTTCTGCTTCAGGCTGTGCATCTTGCGTAGCGGAGGGCGAAATCCCCGCCATACCGGAAAGCCGCTCGCTTGTGGCATCCAGGCGCATCATGCGCGCCTGCAACTCGCCCAGTTGCATGGCAAGGGCATCGATATGTTCCTGAGTATGGGGGGAGACAAGATGCAGCGCGGCGGGAATGAGGGCCTTGACGCCATGGTGCTTACCATCCGCCTGTGGCAGAATAAAGAGGGAAAGCATCAAGCCTATCCCTGCTATCAAAAGCGCTTGAAATAGTATGACCTGCCGCAGGGTGAGAACCCTGGGTTTCGCCATCGTGTCAGAGACAATAATGATATTCACGCAATTCCCCTTTGGGAGCTCATCGGCATGCGCAAGCTGAACGCCTTATTTAAAGACAATGCCAATCTCGAAGCATTGACCAGCTTGTCGGACAGTTTGACTGCCTCTAAAAATGCCTGGAATGCTGTGGTGCCTGCTCAACTGGCGCGCTATACAGAGCCCGGTGTAATCAAGCACAAGCGCTTGACCGTCTATGCTCATAACGGCGCGATTGCGGCAAGACTGAAGCTCTTATTACCTACTTTAATCAGTGGCCTGCAAAAGCAAGGGGTTGAAGTTACTTCAATTCGGGTGGAAGTGCAAGTGCAATCTGGCGCGCGGGAAACGCCCAAAATACTGCGTACTTTAAGCGCCCAGGCCGCGGAAAACCTAGATGATCTGGCACAAAAACTCAAAGGCTCACCTTTAGGCGAAGCACTGAGCCGACTCATCAGCCGGGCTGAAAAATAAGCGCCCCAGCACCCCTCTCCTGAAACTAATCTTTTACACCAGGCTCTGATCAAACTATGGAATTTCTGTACTATCTGGCGGCAGGGGCTGCCACCGGCGTGCTGTCTGGCCTTTTTGGCATAGGCGGTGGCGTTGTCATTGTCTCCATCCTCGCTTACCTGTTTGCCGGCCTGGGCTTTCCAGAGAGCCACATCATGCATATTGCGCTGGGGACATCGCTCGCCAGCATCGTCTTTACCTCGCTGTCATCGGCGCGCGCGCACCATCGCAAAGACAATGTGGATTTTGCCCTGGTGAAGCAACTGGCGCCAACCATCGTCCTTGGCACCTTGCTTGGCAGCCTGCTGGTAGCGCAGATACACAGCCATGCCTTGCAGGCGATTTTTGCCATTTTCCTGACCGCCGTGGCATGCCAGATGCTGTTTAAACTGAGCCCGCATCAGGCACAGCGCGTACCCGGACCATGGTTGAATGGCGTCATGGGTGTCGTGATCGGGTTTATCTCCAGCCTGGTCGGCATAGGCGGTGGAACGGTTTCCGTGCCTTATCTGCATTATTGCAATATCCCGTTGAAGCGCGCGATTGGCACCTCCGCCGCCATCGGCCTGCCTATCGCCCTGGCGGGCACCATAGGCTACATCTTCACCGGCTGGCAGGTGCCAGGCTTGCCGGCCAATAGCCTGGGCTTCATTTACCTACCCGCACTGGCCGGCATCGCATTAGCCAGCGTGATCACAGCCCCCTGGGGAGCTGCGCTGGCGCATCGCTTGCCCACTTCCATTTTACGTCGTCTTTTTGCCGGCCTGTTGCTGGTCCTTGGCCTCAATATGCTATGGAAAGTCTTATGAGCGGAGATGCAGCATGAGTCTTCACACTAACCAGGATAACGTGATTGAAGTCAGCAGCCTGTACAAGCACTTTGATCAGGTTACTGCCATTAACGGCCTGGATTTCATTGCGCGGCGCGGCGTCACCACGGCCCTGCTCGGCGGCAATGGCGCTGGCAAGACCACCACCATCGCCATGCTGCTAGGCTTGCTGCTGCCCAGTAGCGGCCATATCCGCATCCTGGGTGAAGACATGCTGAAGCACCGGCATCGCCTGCTGCACCGCATGAACTTTTCATCCCCTTATGTGGATTTGCCCCAGCGCCTGACGGTGCGGCAAAACCTGACGGTGTTCGGGCATCTTTACCGCTTGCCTGGCCTGAAGCAACGCATCGCCAAACTGGCCGAAGATCTTAACCTCAGCCAGCTGCTGGACAGGCCTTACGGCAAACTGTCAGCCGGGCAGAAAACCCGCGTTTCGCTGGCAAAATCGCTGATCAACGAACCAGAGGTGCTGCTGCTGGATGAGCCCACCGCCTCGCTGGACCCGGACACAGCCGATGCCATCCGCACCCATCTCGAGCACTACCAGCAACGCACCGGCGCCAGCATACTGCTCGCCTCGCATAACATGACTGAAGTCGAACGCATGTGCAGCGATGTCATCATGCTGCGGGCGGGCAAAGTGGTGGATACCGGCTCGCCTGATGCGCTACTGGCACGTTACGGCCGCACCTCCATGGAAGAGGTTTTTATCGACATCGCACGGGACCGCGCACCGCAATGAGCAAACACGACATTCATTATTCGCCGCGCCGTATCGGTGCCATCGTCCTGCGCCACCTTTACCTCATGCGTACTTCCTGGCCCCGCGTGCTGGAAATGGTCTACTGGCCTACGGTACAGATGATCCTATGGGGTTTCATCACCCTGTTTCTCAAGGAAAACAGCCATTACGTCGCGCAGGCGGCCGGCATACTGCTGTCGGCGGTGCTGCTGTGGGATGTGCTGTTCCGCAGCCAGCTGGGCATCGCCCTGGTGTTCATGGAGGAGATGTGGTCGCGCAACCTCGGCCACCTGTTCGTGAGCCCGCTAAGGCCCTACGAGATGGTATCGGCGCTGATTGTCATGAGTCTGATCCGCACGCTGATCGGCATCGGCGGTGCCGCGCTGGTGGCGATTCCCCTGTTTCATTACAACATCTTTGACATGGGGCTGCCGCTGATTGCCTTCTTTTTCAACCTGATCGCCATGGGCTGGGCGGTGGGCCTGCTGGTGTCGGGCATCGTCTTGCGCTACGGCCTTGGCGCCGAGAGCGTGGCCTGGATTGCGGTATTTGCGATTCAGCCCTTGTGCGCGATTTATTATCCGGTCGCCACCCTGCCGCACTGGCTGCAACCGGTAGCCTGGGCCTTGCCTGCCAGCCATGTATTCGAGGGGATGCGCGAGCTGCTGTTGCAGGGCACCTTCAATACGCATTATCTGATCAACGCCATGCTGCTCAATATCCTCTACCTCGGCGGCGGCATTGCCGCGTTTCTGGGGTATTTCCGGGCGGCGCGCCGTCGCGGATTACTGCTGCAGATTGGCGAATAAACTACCAGCCCTCTTAGTCAGTGCGAAGTGAACATGTCTCTTGAAACCATCCCCGCCGCTTGGGCCGCGCTGCTACCGGAGTTGACCGCGCAATACGCCGGCATACGCGAGCAGCTGCGCGCTGAAGCCGATATCCGGCCGCGCCAAGGTCTGTGGTTTGAGGCCTTGCGCGCTGTTGACCCGCAAGAAGCGCGCGTTGTCATTCTGGGCCAGGACCCTTATCACGGGGAAGACAAGGGCATCCAACAGGCGCATGGACTGGCTTTTTCGGTGCCAGCCGGGGTACGCCCGCCGCCCTCCTTGCGCAATATCCTCAAGGAGTTGGCAAGCGACATTGGCGAAGCGCATATTGAAGGCGGCAACCTCAGCAACTGGAGCCAGCAAGGCGTGCTGCTGCTCAATGCCTCGCTAACGACACGCGGTGGTGAAGCGGGTGCGCATGCCGCCTATTGGCATGCGTTCACCGAGCGCTTGATGGCATGGCTGGGTAAGCGCGAACAGCCGCTGGTGTTCATCCTGTGGGGCAGCCACGCGCAGCGCCATCAAGCGCTGATTGCTGCCCATCATTGCATCATTACTTCCGCACACCCCTCGCCGCTGTCGGCGCATCGCGGATTTTTTGGCAGCCGGCCATTCAGCCGTACCAACGCGGTCCTCACCGAGTGGGGGCAGGTGCCCATCCTCTGGTGAGCCTGAGCGCAGCCAGCGGACAATAAAAAACGGCGCATCAGGCGCCGTTTTTTATTGTGAGCAGAACAGAATTACTTGCTGTAGCGTGCCACGCTTGCCAGGATTTCCGCCTTGGCTTCGTCAGTACCAACCCAGCCACCAACCTTAACCCACTTGCCCTTTTCCAGATCCTTGTAGTGTTCAAAGAAGTGGGAGATAGGGGCCAGCTGGAACTCAGGAATATCCTGATAGCTCTTCACATCCTTGTACTGCGGGCAGACCTTGTCCACCGGCACGGCAAGCACCTTGGCATCCACACCACCATCATCTTCCATGGTCAGCATGCCAATCGGGCGGCAACGAATCACTACACCGGGCTGCAAAGGAATAGGGGTAATGACCAGCACATCGGTCGGGTCGCCATCTTCAGCCAGGGTGTGCGGGATGTAACCGTAGTTACAGGGATAATGCATGGATGTGCCCATGAAGCGATCCACGAAAACCGCACCAGACTCTTTATCCACTTCAAACTTGATTGGCTCGCCACGCATCGGGATTTCGATGATGACATTGAAGTCGTTAGGGATATCTTTGCCTGCCGGCACATTATTCAGTGACATTACTTGATCCTTTATCAAAAAGAGGGTGATTCAGTTGTTATTTTAAACCAGCGTTTCAAATTTGAGATGCACGTCGTCGTAAGCTTTCATCTCGCCATTAATAATGTCGAAATACCAGCCGTGCAGCTTGATCAGCCCCTGTTCAACACGCGAGCGTATGAAGGGGAAGGTTTGTAGGTTTTCCAGTGACACGACCACTGCCGCCATTTCGCAGGCACACAGTTTGTCATCGGAGGTTTCGTGCCCATGCTCGGCATTGACACGGTCGGCCGCGCGCTTCGCGATGCCGACCCAGGGCTTGATGAATTCACCTTCCATACCGTCGGACATGCCTTCAAACAAAGCCTTGATACCGCCACACTGGCGGTGGCCCAGCACGATAATGTGCTGCACCTCCAGCGCGGATACGCCAAACTCCAGCGCAGCACTGACCCCGTGATAGCCGCCGCCCTGTTCATAGGGAGGCACCAGATTGGCGACATTGCGCACCACGAACAGATCGCCAGGTTTGCAATCCAGCACAATAGCAGGATCCACACGGGAGTCGGAACAGGCGATCACCAGCGTGCTGGGCTTTTGCCCCTGGCTCAGTTCAGCAAACAATTGCTGCTCATCCGTCACGAAGTAATTATCGTGAAAACGACGATAACCATCGATCAGCTTCTGAAAATCAGTCATGCAGATTTCTTTCTTCAATTGCGCGGCACTCTTCCACCAACTCCGGTGGGATAAGGCGCAGTGCAAGGTATACCAGTCCTGGAATGATGATCAGCTCATCCAGCTGGCCTATCACAGGAATAAAGTCGGGTATCAGGTCAAACGGCATGACCAGATAGGCAAGGGCCAGCCACAGCAAGGCCTTGGCGGCCATGGGCGTCTGCGGATGCGCCAGCACGCGCTTGTAGACTTTAAACTCGGTCTTGAGCGTGCCGGCAAGCTGTTTCAGCGTCTGCTTCAGCTGGGCAACTCGCTGCCCGTCAGCTTGCGATAAGCTTCACGGTATTTATCGGCGGTTTTCTGCGCAATATCAGCAGGTAGTTCGGGGCCTGGGGCCACTTTGTTCCAGCCGGTGGATTCCAGCCAGTCCCGCACATACTGCTTGTCAAAGCTCGGCGGGTTGCTGCCCACCGCATAATGCTCGGCCGGCCAGAACCGCGATGAATCCGGTGTCAGCGCTTCATCAATCAGATAAAGCTCACCGGCGGCATCCAGACCAAACTCAAACTTGGTATCGGCGATGATAATGCCGCGGGTCAGCGCATAAGCGGCGGCTTCGGTGTAAAGCTGTATGCTGATGCGCGCTACTTTTTCTGCGAGTTCCTTACCCAGCAGCTGGGCGCATTTCTCCAGGGTGATGTTTTCATCATGGTCGCCCATCTCCGCCTTGCTCGATGGTGTGAACAATGGCTGCGGCAAGCGCGATGCCTCTTGCAGGCCGGTAGGCAGGGAAATGCCGCACACCGTGCCCGAAGCTTTGTATTCCTTCCAGCCCGAGCCTACCAGATAGCCACGCACGATGGCTTCAATCGGCAAGGGTTTCAGTTTTTTCACCACCAGGGCACGACGCGCCAGCTGTGCTTTTTCCGCCGGATCAGACACCACGCTTTCCGGGGCAATGCCGGTCAGATGATTAGGGACGATATGGCCCAGCTTGTCGAACCAGAAATTGGCAATCTGGGTCAGCACGGCGCCTTTGTCCTGTATCGGCGTGGGCAGAATGACATCAAAGGCCGACAGGCGATCCGTTGTCACCAGCAGCATGGTTTTGTCATCAATGTCGTAAATATCCCGAACCTTGCCCTGGTTGATCAGAGGCAGGCTGTGAATGCTGGAGCGCATGAGAGGTGCTGTCAAAACGGGTTCCTTATCGAGATGCGTTAATACGGTCAGCTGGGATGGCAATCTGCATCATTATTTAGATTGCAGGTCGGTGCCATCGGTATAGGGAAAGCGCACATGGCCGTAGCGCACGAGCAAAATCGCCATGGCAATCAGCAGGATGGACGCCGACACGGCAAAAATACGCCATGCATCCAGCTCCTTGATATCCAGTACCAGATAGCGCGCCAGGGCAATAATGCCGATATAGAGCGGATAGCGCACCGGCAGCTTGCCCGAGCCCAGGTAATGGTTGAGCATGGTCATGACTTCAAGATAGAGGAACAGCAGCAGCAGATCCCCCACGGTGACGGCCCATGCCTGCCAGATATGCGCGATCTGCTGGTAGGTAGCGACCACCGTTGCCAGCGCAATCACTATCAGAACAATCTGCTCCACGATGCCCAGGCCATACTGGCCAAGGCTACTGAATTTATTCGGTTTCATGCTCGCTCCCCAGGGTTTTTTAATTGCTATTCTCTTTATGTGCCATGTAAAGCGACCTCAGCTCAAATTGGATCGGCGCGCGCTGGCTTGAACGCTATTTTACCTTACAACCATGCCCGCACGATATGCAGATAAACAAGCGCTTACGCAATCATCACAGCGGGCTAGCGTGGCTGCACCAGAGCGTTTAATTCGCCTTGCCGATAGCGGCGAGCCATGTCGTCGCATGCTACTGGCCGTATACGCGCCGCCTGTCCGGCGGAGCCAAAAGCTTCGAAGCGCCCCCGGCAAATACCGGCCATGCCCTGTGTCGCAGCGGTCAGCAGCTTGCGCGGATCCAGCTCGCGACTGTGCTGGGCACCATGCAGAAATGCTCGCGCCGAGCCCATGAAGGCTATGCGCAGATCGGTATCAATATTCACCTTGCGCACGCCATGACGTATGCCCTGCACAATCTCGTCCACCGGCACGCCATAGGTTTCGGGAATATCGCCGCCATGGGCATTGATCAGTTGCAACCATTCCTGCGGCACCGAGGATGAGCCGTGCATGACAAGGTGGGTATTAGGCAAGCGCGCATGAATCTCGCGTATGCGCTCAATGGCCAGGATATCGCCACTGGGAGGCCGGCTGAACTTGTAAGCGCCATGCGAAGTGCCAATGGCAATCGCCAGGGCATCGACATTGGTAAAGCGCACAAAATCCGCGGCTTCCTCCGGATCCGTCAGCAGCTGGCTGTGGTCCAGATGTCCTTCGGCGCCCACGCCGTCCTCCTCGCCCGCCATGCCGGTTTCCAGCGAGCCCAATACGCCCAGCTCTCCTTCCACCGAGACGCCCACTGCATGGGCAATATCCACCACGCGCCGCGTAACCTCGACGTTATAGGCAAAGTCCGCCGGGGTGGAGGCATCCTCCCGCAGCGAGCCATCCATCATCACGCTGGAAAAACCCAGACGGATGGCCTGCACGCAGACATCGGCGGAGGCCCCATGATCCTGATGCATGACCACGGGAATGTGCGGATAGGTTTCAATCGCCGCCAGCACCAGATGGCGCAGGAAATGCTCGCCCGCATATTTGCGGGCACCGGCACTGGCTTGCAGGATAACCGGACTATCTACCGCATCAGCGGCCTGCATGACCGCCTGTATCTGTTCCAGATTATTGACGTTGAATGCAGGCAAGGCGTAGTCGTATTCGGCTGCGTGATCCAGTGCCTGCCGTAGCGTAATAAGTGCCATGGCAAACTCCTAACTTTGGCGATGTTCCCCTACTTGGACAAGTTTCATGGTGTTGGTGCTGCCGGCTTTGCCTATGGGCTGACCAAACGTCAGCAATATGTAATCGCCGTTGGTCACCACCCCACGCGACACTAGCTCTTCTTCGGCATCAAACAGGATACGGTCAATATCATGGCTTTCCATCTCCATGCGGTAAGGATACACCCCGCGGCAAAGTGTCAGCTTGCGTCGCGTGTTCTGTTCCGGTGACAGCGCATAGATAGGCACATTGTTGTTGGCGCGCGATAACCAGATGGCCGATTTGCCCGACTGGGTCAGTGCGGCAATGGCCTTGACCTTGAAATGCCGCGCGCTATAGCTCGTTGCCATGGCAATCGCTTCATCGATTTCATCAAACGTTTCGCGGCCTAGGCGGCGCACGCTGTCGTCGTAATATTCTTTTTCGGCTTCTTTGCAGACGCGGTGCATGGCAGAAACCGCTTCCACCGGAAACTGACCCGCCGCCGTCTCCGCCGACAGCATCACCGCATCGGTCCCATCCAGCACGGCATTCGCCACATCCGAGACCTCCGCCCGCGTCGGAATAGGGTTGAGGATCATGGACTCCATCATCTGCGTGGCGGTGATCACCAGCTTGTTCTTGGCGCGCGCCAGGCGGATCATGCGCTTCTGCAAGCCGGGCACCACGGCATCGCCCACTTCCACGCCGAGATCGCCGCGCGCCACCATGATCACATCGGCCGCATCCACAATTTCTTCCAGGGCAGGGATCGCCTCTGCCCGTTCGATCTTGGCGACGATATGGGCATGCCCCCCAGCGGCTTGCACCAGTTGCCGCGCCAGCTCGACATCGGCGCCACTACGCGGGAACGAGATGGCAATATAATCCGCGCTCAGCGCAGCGGCTGTCTTGATATCCTCACGGTCTTTCTCCGTCAGCGCCTCGGCCGCCAAGCCGCCGCCCAGGCGGTTAATGCCCTTGTTATTGGAGAGCACCCCGCCAACCTTGACCGTGCAATAAACCGCACTGCCTTCAACCGAATCCACGGTGAGCACAATGCGGCCATCATCCAGTAACAACACGGTGCCGGTCACGACCTCTTGGGGCAGCGTTTTATAATCCAGGCCTACCCGCGCCTGATCGCCCAGCGGGCAGTCGGCATCCAGAATAAAGCTGTCACCCGGACGCAGCATGACCTTGCCATCGGCAAATTTGCCGATGCGGATTTTAGGTCCTTGCAGATCACATAACACCCCTACCGAACGGCGGCGCGCCCGCGCCAGCTCACGCACCAGTTCGGCGCGGGCAATATGGTCTGCCGCCTGCCCGTGCGAAAAATTCAGCCGCACCACATCCACGCCGGCATCGAGCATGCGCTCCAACACTTCGCGCTCACTGGAGGCTGGCCCCAGGGTTGCCACTATTTTGGTTCTGCGTAATTCCATCGCTACCCTCCTAAGGTGACATACATCCCGATCGACCTGACTACGCCACCTGCATCAAACTTGCCTGAAACCGCTCCATAAAAAAAGGGGCGCAAGCGCCCCTTTTTGCTGGATACCCGCACAGTAGCGGCTTAACCGCGTGCGCGCGCCTCCAGGATTTCAACAGCTGGCAAGGGCTTGCCTTCCAGGAACTCAAGGAACGCACCACCTGCGGTTGAAATATAGGACACCTTGTCGTAGATATCATACTTCTGAATCGCGGCAATCGTGTCGCCGCCACCCGCCAGCGTAAAGGCCTTGGTCTCGGCAATCGCTTGCGCAATCCGCTTGGTACCTTCGCCAAACTGGTCAAACTCGAATACACCTACCGGGCCATTCCAGACCACGGTCGCTGCATTCATGATGATCTCCGCCAATTCCTCAGCAGATTTCGGGCCAATATCAAAAATCATCTCATCGGCAGCCACATCGCCGGCGTCTTTAAGCACTGCCGGCTCGTTAGCGTCGAATTGCTTGCCAACCACCACATCCACGGCAATCGGCACCGCTGCACCACGGGCGGACATCTGGTCGATCAGCGCCTTGGCGGTGGGCACCAGCTCATCTTCACAAAGCGATTTGCCGACTTCATGGCCGGTCGCCTTGAGGAAGGTGTTGGCAATGCCACCACCGACCACCAGCTGGTCGACCTTTTCCGCCAGGCTTTCCAGCACAGTGAGCTTGGTCGACACTTTGGAACCACCAACGATGGCCACCATGGGGCGGGCCGGACATAGCAGGGCCTTGCCCAATGCATCAAGCTCACCTACGAGCAGAATGCCGGCAGCGGCCACTGGCGCAAACTTGGCCACGCCGTGGGTGGAAGCTTCGGCCCGGTGCGCCGTGCCAAAAGCATCCATCACAAATACATCACATAGCGTGGCGTATTTTTGTGACGTTTCGTCGAGATTCTTTTTCTCGCCTTTGTTAAAACGACAGTTTTCCAGCAGCACCAGTTCACCGTCGGCCACCTCGAATCCGCCGTCCACCCAGTCCTTGATCAGGCGAACAGGCTTGCCCAGCTTGGCGGCAATCACATCTGCCACCGGCTTCAGCGAGTTTTCTTCCGAATAGACACCTTCTTCCGGACGCCCCAGATGGGAGGTGACCATGACCTTGGCACCCGCGTTCAGCGCATGCTCAATCGTGGCCATGGAAGCGGTAATGCGCGCATCCGAGGTCACTTTACCGTCCTTGACCGGCACATTCAGATCAGAACGAATCAGTACCTTTTTACCCTTGAGGTCCAGGTCGGTCATTTTGATGACATTCATGCCCAGCTCCTTATTTGGCGACGTGCTGCACCAGGCGCATCAGGTTGCAGGTATAGCCGTACTCGTTGTCATACCAGGCCACCACTTTGACAAAGGTCGGGTCGAGCTGGATGCCAGCATCGGCATCGAACACCGATGGGCAGGTTTCGCCACGGAAATCGGTAGAGACCACTTTCTCTTCGGTGTAGCCCAGCACGCCTTTCAGCTCGCCTTCAGCGGCGGCTTTCATTGCAGCGCAGATTTGCTCGTAACTGGTTTCCTTTTCCAGTTCCACGGTCAGATCGACCACGGACACATCGGAAGTCGGTACGCGGAAAGCCATGCCGGTCAGCTTTTTATTCAGGGCAGGAATCACCTTGCCTACGGCCTTGGCAGCACCGGTAGACGAAGGGATGATGTTTTCCAGGATGCCGCGACCACCTCGCCAATCCTTGTTGGAAGGGCCATCCACTGTTTTCTGGGTGGCGGTAGCTGCGTGTACGGTGGTCATCAGACCACGCTTGATGCCGAAAGCATCGTTCAACACCTTAGCCACGGGTGCCAGGCCATTGGTGGTGCAGGAAGCCGCCGACACAATCGCTTCGCCCTGATAGCTGGCATGGTTAACACCGTAGACAAACATGGGGGTGTCATCCTTGGAAGGCGCGGATTGCACGACCTTCTTGGCGCCGGCATCAATATGCTTTTGGCAGGTTTCCTTGGTCAGGAAGAAGCCGGTACATTCGATGACGATGTCCACACCCGCCTCGTTCCACTTGAGGTTGGCCGGATCTTTTTCTGCGGTCAGACGTATCGTCTTGCCATTCACCACCAGATGGTTGCCTTCAACCGCCACATCGCCCTTGAACTTGCCGTGCACGGAGTCGTGCTTCAGCATGTAAGCCAGATAATCCGGCTCAAGCAGGTCATTGATTGCGACGACTTCAATATCGGTGAAGTGCTGGGCTGCTGCACGGAACACCATACGGCCAATGCGGCCAAAACCATTGATACCAACCCTGATTGCCATTTTGTCTTCCCTTTCCTGATAAAGAAAAAGGGAGCCAACGCTAGACTGGCTCCCTTTTGCTTAACTACACACTATTACAGTACGGATTTGACGGTTTTCACAACATTTTCAACCGTGAAACCGAAGTGCTTCATCAGCACGCCGCCTGGAGCGGACTCACCGAAGGTGTCGATACCGACAACAGCGCCTTCCAGACCAACATACTTGCGCCAGAAGTCAGGGTGCGCAGCTTCAACTGCAACACGCTTCACGCCTGGGGTCAGCACGCTGTCCTTGTAAGCTTGGTCTTGTGCGTCGAACACGTTGGTAGATGGCATGGAAACCACGCGTACCTTGGTACCAGCCGCATTCAGCTCAGCAGCAGCCTTGATTGCCAGATCCAGCTCGGAACCGTTGGCGATGATGATCACATCAGCCTTGCCAGCCACGTCGGAGAATACATAACCACCCTTGCGGATCAGGTCAATTTGCGCAGCATCGTGCTTGATGCCAGGCAGATTCTGACGGCTCAGTACCAGGCTGGTTGGGCCACCGGTGTTCTCAACAGCAGCAACCCATGCCACTGCAGTTTCAGTCGCATCAGCAGGACGCCATACGGTCATGCGTGGGATATAACGCAGGCCGGAAGTGTTTTCTACTGGTTGGTGAGTCGGGCCATCTTCGCCTTGACCGATGGAGTCGTGAGTCAGCACGTAAACAACACGTTGCTTCATCAGCGCGGACATACGCATGCCGTTCTTCATGTAGTCAGAGAACATGTGGAAAGTACCGCCGAATGGCAGCAGGCCACCGTGCAGTGCCATACCGTTCATGATCGCAGCCATACCGAATTCACGTACACCGTAGGAGATGTAGTTACCTGGCTTCTTGCCTTCCACGTGCACAAAACTGCCGGTGCTGGTCAGGTTAGAGCCGGTCAAGTCAGCGGAACCGCCGAGGAATTCTGGCAACAGTGGAGCCAGAGCGCCGATGACGTTTTGCGAGGCCTTGCGGCTGGCAACGCCTTCTGCCTTTTCGTTGAAGTCAGCGATCATCTTGGTGGTCGCTTCCTTCCAGTTAGCTGGCAGCTCATTGGACATGCGGCGTTTGAATTCAGCAGCTTCAGCAGGGAATGCCTTGGCGTATGCATCGAACTTGGCGTTCCATGCAGACTCAGCGGCAGCACCCTTGGCCTTGGCATCCCAGCCTGCGTATACGTCAGCAGGGATAACGAATGGCTCGTGGTTCCAGCCGATGTTGGCGCGGGTTGCGGCAACTTCAGCATCACCCAGGGCAGAACCGTGGCAGTCATGGCTGCCGGACTTGTTTGGAGAACCCTTGCCGATGATGGTCTTGCAGCAGATCAGCGATGGCTTGTCGGTTACCTTCTTGGCAGCGTCGATCGCAGCCTGGATAGCGGCAGAGTCATGGCCGTCAACAGATTGTACGTGCCAGCCGTAAGCTTCAAAACGCTTGGCGGTGTCGTCGGTGTACCAGCCTTCGATGTGGCCGTCGATAGAGATGCCGTTGTCATCCCAGAATGCCATCAGTTTGCCCAGACCCCAGGTACCGGCCAGTGCGCAGGCTTCGTGGGAAACGCCTTCCATCATACAGCCGTCGCCCAGGAACACGTAGGTGTAGTGGTCAACGATGTCGTGGCCTGGCTTGTTGAACTGGTTGGCCAGCAGCTTTTCAGCCATGGCGAAACCAACGCCGTTGGCAATACCTTGGCCCAGAGGACCAGTGGTGGTTTCTACGCCAGGAGCGTAGCTGTATTCAGGGTGACCTGCACACTTGGAATGCAATTGACGGAAAGTTTTGATGTCGTCGATGGACACATCGTAACCAGTCAGGTGCAGCAGGGAGTAAATCAGCATGGAGCCGTGACCGTTGGACAGCACGAAGCGATCGCGGTTAGCCCACTGAGGATTGGTCGGGTTGTGGCTCAGGTTGTGGTTCCACACTACTTCTGCAATTTCCGCCATACCCATAGGCGCGCCTGGGTGCCCCGAGTTGGCTTTCTGGACGGCGTCCATCGAAAGCGCACGGATGGCGTTTGCTAAA